>NZ_JNAH01000008.1:0-300000 GCF_000759885.1 Prochlorococcus marinus str. GP2 | reverse complement strand
TGAAAAAAATGTCCAGATAACTGAAGCAAAATTATTACGTGCAATTTCGCATGAAGTAAGAACGCCTTTGGCAACAATAAGAACCCTAATTAGTTCTACTTTAAAAAAATATAATATGGATGAATCAATGAGAAATCGTTTAATTCAAATAGATAATGAATGTAATGAACAAATTGATAGATTTGGTTTAATCTTTAATGCAGCTGAATTAGTAAGTAATGAAGTTCCGTCACAAAATAACTTAGCAAAAATCAATTTAGCAGAAATTTTTAAGAAGCTTTCTCCTTTATGGAATAAACAATTAAATCGACGTGGGATTTCTTTAAAGATTGATATCCCCAATCAACTACCGCAAATTTTGAGTGATTCTGAAAAATTAGAGTTAATGTTAAGTGGATTAATTGATAAAAATACTAGGGGATTAAAGGAAGGTAGTACATTAATTTTAGAATTAAGAACAGCTGGTCAAAAACTTAAACTTCAATTAAAAGTACAAAAATTGGATATTAATCATAAAGAAATTCTAAAAAAAGATAATAGTTCCGACATTGGTCCCGTTTTAAATTGGAATCCTCAAACTGGTAGTTTACAACTAAGTCAAAATGCCACTCAAAAACTATTAGCGAGTTTAGGAGGGCATGTTACAAAAAGGCGTGATACAGGTTTGACAGTGTTTTTCCCAATTTCAGATTCAAAATGATCGTGAGAAAGATGTCACATAAGTTATAAATATATTAAATAATGTAGAAAATTCTCCATCAATTTTCAATTTTGCAAAATATGAATGCTAACTTCTTATTATAAATAACTATAAATTAGGATGACTGAAACATTAGTTGGTCAATTTCCAAAGCATATAGGAAGTACTGGGGGGTTATTGAACTCAGCAGAAACCGAAGAAAAATATGCAATTGTATGGAAAAGTTCAAAGGAACAAGCATTTGAATTGCCCACCGGTGGTGCAGCTATTATGCATGAGGGTGATAATTTAATGTACTTTGCAAGAAAAGAACAATGTCTTGCACTAGGTACACAACTAAGAGCTTTCAAACCAAGAATTGAGGACTTCAAAATCTACCGAATTTTCCCAGGTGGAGATATTGAATTTTTACATCCAAAAGATGGCGTTTTCTCTGAAAAAGTTAATGAGGGCAGGGAGAAAGTTGGTCATAATCCAAGGAGAATTGGTGAGAATCCTAATCCAGCTGGGTTGAAATTTACTACAAAGAATACTTTTGATTAACTTCCTCAAAGTTGATATAAAAGAAGAATATAATTATAATTTGGGTTGACATTATTAATATGATCAGCTCACAAAAAGAAAGTTTTTTAAAGGCTCACAAAGAAGGTAAAAACTTTATACCTATCATTCAAACTTGGCCAGCAGATTTAGAGACTCCATTATCAACTTGGTTAAAATTATCTTCAAAAGATTCCCATGGCGTTTTTCTTGAATCTGTAGAAGGTGGCGAAAGTTTGGGTAGATGGAGTATTGTTGCTACTAGACCTCTTTGGGAAGCCGTTTGTTATGGAGAAGAAATAGTTAAAACTTGGAATAATGGAAAAACTGAAATATATAAAGGGAATCCCTTTGATCTTTTAAAAACTTGGACTAAGGAATATAAGTCATATATGGTTGATGAATTACCATCAATTGGACAGTTATATGGTTGCTGGGGATATGAATTAATTAATCGAATAGAGCCAAGCGTTTTAATAAATAAAAATGAAGGAAGCAGTATCCCAGATGGCACGTGGATGTTTTTTGATCAATTAGTTATTTTTGATCAAATTAAAAGATGTATAACCGCAGTAGTTTATGCAGATACAACTTCTTCAAAAGATGCTTGTATTGAAGAAGTTTTTCTAAACTCAATTTCTAAAATAAAGAAAACTAGAGAATTAATGAAAATTCCCTTAACAGAAAATGAGTTTTTAGAGTGGAATGAAAATGAGAATTTGAACTTAAATATTAAAAGTAATTGGAAGAAAAAAGATTTTGAGGACGCAGTTCTCTCTGCAAAAGAATACATAAGGAAAGGTGATATCTTTCAAATAGTCATAAGTCAGAGATTTCATACTCAAGTCAACCATAATCCTTTTAATTTATATAGAAGTTTAAGGATGGTTAATCCTTCTCCATATATGTCATTTTTTGATTTTGGCTCATGGTATCTGATAGGTTCCAGTCCTGAAGTTATGGTAAAAGCGGAAAAAAATACAAAAAATCAGATTATTGCAAGCTTAAGACCAATAGCTGGCACGAGACCTAGAGGTAATGATCCTCAACAAGATCTCAAATTAGAAAAGGACTTATTAAAAGATCCAAAAGAGATAGCTGAGCATGTAATGCTAATAGATCTTGGAAGAAATGATCTCGGAAGAGTTTGTGAAGTTGGTACTGTAGAGGTTAAAGACTTAATGGTTATTGAGAAATATTCACACGTTATGCATATAGTCAGTGAAGTTGAGGGGATCTTAAAAAACAATACTGACGTGTGGGATTTGCTAAAGGCATGTTTTCCAGCGGGGACAGTAACTGGGGCTCCAAAAATCAGAGCTATGCAATTGATTCAAAATTTTGAAAAGGATGCGAGAGGACCTTATGCTGGTGTTTACGGATCTATTGATATAAATGGCGCATTAAATACGGCAATTACAATAAGAACTATGATAGTTAAACCTTATGAAGATGGAAAATATGATGTTTTCGTGCAAGCAGGGGCTGGAATAGTTGCTGATTCTTCGCCTGAAAATGAATATCAAGAGACAATAAATAAAGCAAAGGGGATACTAAAAGCATTAGCCTGTTTGGATAAATAAATGAGTGTAGATAATCTTTATAAGGGTTTTGAAGTTGAACTTTTCACAGGTTCTTTAAATTCTCATATTGGAATTTCAGCGGATATTGAAAAAAATTTTTCTAATTTTGTGAAAGAGCCTGATAATAGAAATGTTGAATACATAACAACACCAGAAAAAGACTATAAGTTTTTATACGGTAAATTGCTTACTCCAAGAAAAAATTTAAGAAAATGGCTTAAAAATAAAGGTTTAACAATCATTCCTTCCTCCACTCTTTGTTTTAAACATGATATTAGATTCCAAAGATCTGATGTTGACAATATTTATCATCAGTTTATACAAGATAATTATGGAACCTCAATTGCAACTTCAAGTGTTCATATAAATATAGGAATAAACGATTTAGATAGGCTTTTTGCAGCTATTAGACTAATAAGGTCTGAGGCTGCTTTGTATCTATCCATAAGTGCCAGCTCACCTTTTTTAAATAATAAAATTACTGAAAACCATTCTCAGAGATGGATTCAGTTTCCTAAAACACCTAATAAAATTCCTTTTTTTTCAAGTCATAAGAGCTATGTCACTTGGATCGAGGAAAATATAGCTAATAAAAATATGCAAAATATCAGGCATTTTTGGTCTTCAATCCGACCCAATGGTCCAGATAGGCCTTTAATTCTTGATCGTTTGGAATTAAGAATTTGTGATTTTGTTCATGATATTAATTTGTTATTGGCGATAACAGCCATGTTGGAAATAAGGATTTTACATCTTTTTGAAAATATAAATACTTTAGATCCTTTGACTTCTAGTATTTTTTCAATTGATGAATTATCGGGAATATGCGATCAGAACGAAATTTCGGCTGCTAAAAATAGTCTTAATTCAGATTTAATTCACTGGCAAGACGGCAAAAAAATTAATTGTAGAGAATGGATTCAAAACTTGTTATCAGAATTATCATTAACCGCAGAAAAACTTAATATGAAACATCTTTTGAAGCCTATTTACTTAGTGCTTGAAGAAGGTAATCAATCCATGAAATGGATAAATCAATATGAGAAAGGCCTTTCTATTGAGCAAATAATGAAAATTTCCATCGATGATATGATCAAGAATGAAGAGTAGAGTGTTTGATTATTTAAACAAATATTTGATAAGAACATTTTCACTTATGACATAATGATTATATGGAATCTTTTAAACAGATTGAAAATAATAACGTGGATCTGATAAGTAACAATGATCCACTTGATAAAAATCGTCTTTTGATAGAGGATTTATGGGAATCTGTTTTAAGAGAAGAATGTCCTGAAGATCAAGCAGAGAGATTGATACAGCTTAAAGAACTAAGTTACTCAAAACAAATTGATAGTGATAGCTCAAAAACTTTTAAGAATGAAATAGTTGATATTGTAAATTCTATGGATTTGGCTGAATCTATTGCAGCAGCGAGGGCTTTTTCATTATATTTTCAACTAGTCAATATCTTGGAACAAAGAGTTGAGGAAGATAGATATATTCAAAGCTTTACGAATAAGAATGTTCAAAAATCTCCTGATAATCTTGATCCTTTCGCTCCAGCATTGGCAAGGCAAAATGCTCCAGTAACTTTTAGGGAATTATTTTATAGACTTAGAAAATTAAATGTACCTCCAGGAAAATTAGAGGCGTTATTACAGGAAATGGATATTCGCTTAGTTTTCACTGCACATCCCACTGAGATAGTAAGACATACGATTAGACATAAGCAAACCAGAGTTGCAAATTTGTTAAAAAAAATACAGGTAGAGCAATTTTTAACTAAAGAAGAAAAAAACTCCCTGAAAACCCAACTAAAAGAAGAAGTAAGACTTTGGTGGAGAACAGATGAATTACATCAATTTAAACCTTCAGTTTTAGACGAAGTAGATTATGCCTTACATTATTTTCAGCAAGTTTTATTTAATGCAATGCCTCAATTGAGAGGTAGAATCGCTGAGGCATTAACAGAAAACTATCCAGATGTTCAGATGCCTTCTGAATCTTTTTGTAACTTTGGTTCTTGGGTTGGCTCAGATAGGGATGGCAATCCATCAGTTACTCCTGAAATAACATGGCGAACTGCGTGTTATCAAAGGCAGTTGATGTTGGAAAGATATATTAATGCAACATCTAATCTTAGAGATCAATTAAGCGTCTCAATGCAATGGAGTCAAGTAAGTTCTTCTTTATTAGAGTCATTAGAAACAGATAGGGTTAAGTTCCCAGAAATCTATGAAGCTCGTGCGACAAGATATAGATCAGAACCGTATAGATTGAAATTAAGTTATATTTTAGAGAAATTAAGGTTAACACAAGAAAGGAACAATTTATTAGCGAATAGTGGATGGAAATTTGATTTAGAGGGAGAAATGGATAATAAAAATATAGATAAAGTTGAAAATTTATATTATAAATCAGTAAACGAATTTACATATGATCTCGAATTAATTAAAAATAGCCTGATTAGTACAGATTTAACTTGTGAAGCAGTTGATACATTACTCACTCAGGTACATATTTTTGGATTTTCTTTAGCAAGTTTAGATATTCGTCAAGAAAGTACAAGACATAGTGACGCCATTCAAGAGCTGACAAATTATCTTGATTTATCTGTCCCATATGACCAAATGTCTGAAGAAGAGAAAATTAAATGGCTTGTTGACGAACTCAATACAAAAAGGCCTTTAATTCCCTCTGACTTCAGCTGGACAAAAACTACGGAAGAAACTTTTTCAGTTTTTAAAATGGTTAAGAGATTGCAGCAAGAATTTGGAAGTCGTATTTGTCACTCTTATGTAATTTCAATGAGTCATAGTGCTTCTGATTTACTTGAAGTTCTCTTGCTTGCAAAAGAAATGGGAATTCTTGATCAAAATTCGCAAAACTCAAAATTATTAGTCGTGCCTCTTTTTGAAACTGTTGAAGACCTCAAAAGAGCACCAGAAGTGATGGAAAAGTTATTTAAATTAGATTTTTATAGATCATTATTGCCGAAAGTAGGAGAATCTTTTAAACCTTTGCAAGAATTAATGCTTGGATATTCTGATAGTAATAAAGATTCAGGATTTGTTTCTAGTAATTGGGAAATTCATAGAGCCCAAATTGCTCTTCAAAATCTTGCAAGTAGAAATGATATATTGCTAAGGCTTTTTCATGGAAGAGGCGGATCTGTAGGAAGAGGTGGAGGACCAGCCTATCAAGCAATATTAGCTCAACCGAGCGGTACTCTAAAAGGGCGAATAAAAATAACAGAACAAGGCGAAGTTTTAGCTTCTAAATATAGTCTACCTGAATTGGCTTTGTACAATCTTGAAACTGTTACTACTGCTGTTATTCAAAATAGTTTGGTAAATAATAGACTTGATGCTACTCCAGAATGGAATCAAATAATGTCTAGACTGGCAGAAACATCAAGGTCCCACTACAGAAAATTAGTACATGAAAATCCTGATTTGTTAAATTTCTTTCAAGAGGTAACGCCAATCGAAGAAATAAGTAAATTACAAATATCTAGCAGGCCTGCACGAAGAAAAAAAGGTGCAAAAGATTTGTCAAGTTTAAGAGCTATTCCATGGGTATTTGGATGGACACAGAGTAGATTTCTTTTGCCAAGTTGGTTCGGAGTAGGAACTGCATTATCATCTGAATTAAATTCAGATCCACAACAAATTGAATTATTTAGAGTTCTGCATCAAAGATGGCCATTTTTTAGAATGCTAATATCTAAGGTAGAGATGACATTATCTAAGGTGGATTTGGAAGTTGCTAGATACTACGTTGATACTCTTGGCAGTAAAGAAAATAAAGATTCTTTTGATGTTATTTTTGGAGTAATCTCTAAAGAATATAATCTTACAAAATCTTTAATACTTCAAATAACTGGAAAAAATAAGCTCCTCGAATCAGATAAAGATTTAAAGTCATCAGTAAGCTTAAGAAATAAGACAATTATCCCTTTGGGATTTTTGCAAGTTTCTCTATTAAGAAGACTTAGAGATCAAACAAGACAACCTCCAGTAAGCGAGTGTTTCATTGATAAAGAAGAATCTAGAAGAGCTTATAGTAGAAGTGAACTATTAAGAGGTGCACTTTTAACTATCAATGGGATAGCAGCAGGAATGAGAAATACTGGTTGAAAATTGCAATATTTTTCTAAAAAAAAACTAGTTCTTCCTGAAGGTTACTTTGTTAACTCTTCTCAAATCCCATTAGCCAAAGAAGTTAACAAACTTTTAGCTAATTGTGGTTGTGAGAATTTTCCTATAAAGTCTCTTTCAGAGGCCATACAGAAAAGTAATTTTTTTTTCACCATACAAAATGAATTTAAAAACAAATTATATGGCTTTGTACGTGTTACATCTGATAAGGGTTTGAATGCTAACTTATGGAATTTAAGTGCAGCAACTGGTAAAAATCAGCAACTTTATTATTCAGTCTTGCTCCAATTAACTCTTGAGAAAATAAATAGAGAAATGCCTGGATGTAGTATTTCTGTTCAGGCACCAGTATCTTCATTTAAAAGTTTAAAAGAAAATGGATTTATAATAGATCCAAATGGAATAAGAGTTATGGGTTATAAACTTTAAAGACATTTGACGAGCATGGAGGGATTCGAACCCCCGACTTTCAGAACCGGAATCTGATGCTCTATCCAACTGAGCTACATGCCCTTTAATTTTTCAATTTCTTTAAAGAAAATCTAAATATTTTAAATTTAGCTAATTTAATGAATGAATGCACAAAAAACATTTTTTTAAATAAATTAAAAATTAAAAATTTTCGAAACCATAAAAGTTTCGAAATTGATCTTAAAGAGCAAAGAGCAATTGTTCTTGGATGTAATGGCATTGGCAAGACAAATTTACTAGAGTCTATTGAGTTTTTAAGTCAATTAAAATCTGATAGAGCATTAAGTGATAAAGATTTAATAGAAAATGATTGTGATATGGCTGTAGTAACAGGACAAATAGATTTTAAAGATGATTTAAAGTTGAATTTGTTCCGAAAAGGCCCTAAAAGAATTTATGTCAATGAATCAATTTTGAAAAAGCAGAGTGAAATAAAGAATTATATTCGGAGCGTATGTTTTTGTTCTAATGACATAGATATTGTTAGAAGTGAACCTAGTTATAGAAGAACATGGATCGATAAAGTTGTATCTCAGCTTGAACCAGTCTATTTAGACTTGATAAGTAGATTTAATAGGCTTCTAAAACAAAGAAGTCATTTCTGGCGTTCAGAAAGATTTCTGAATGAACAATATTCAGATATTGTTGACAGTTTTGATATCCAGATGTCAATTATAAGTACAAGGATTTATAGGCGTAGGAGAAGGGCTTTATTGAAGATAAAACCATATGTAGAATACTGGCATAATCACTTAAGTAAATCTAAAGAGCAAGTAAGCATAAATTATCTTTCTGGAATACAAAATATAAGTCCAGAAGAAGAAGAAGAAGAAGTAATTAGTAAGAAAATAGTAGAACAACTATTTAATCAGCGTTCAATGGAGGCATTGACTGGTAAATGTAATTTTGGCCCTCATCGTGATGAAATTGACTTTCTAATTAATAATATTTCGGTTAGAAAATATGGTTCATCTGGTCAGCAAAGAACTTTTATCTTGGCTTTAAAGATGGCTGAATTAGATTTATTAACTAAAACTTTAAATGTTTCTCCAATACTTATATTGGATGATGTCTTGGCAGAACTAGATTTAACTAGGCAAAATTTGTTGCTAAATTCTGTTGGCAAAAATAGTCAATGTTTTATTAGCGCGACACATCTTGATAAATTTAATCATTCTTTTTTAGGCTCTTCACAAATGATTCACTTATAATTCTAAAGGGCATGTTTTTTAGCTAGTCTTGTTTTCATATAAATTTCTTTAATGAAAGTCCACAAAAAACAACAAATTTTAAATTCTTTCAGTGATGACCAAAAGTTAATTCATCAAAGTAAACATCTTTTGCTAGAACTTTATAGATGTGATTATGAAAAATTAAATGATGAATCCTTTTTGAGATGCACCTTAAACAGGGCTGCCAAATTGGCGAAAGCAACAGTTTTAAATTTGATAAGTAATAAATTTGAACCTCAGGGAGTTACAGCAATTGCATTACTTGCTGAATCCCATATTTCAATACATACTTGGCCTGAATCTAAATATTCTGCGGTTGATATCTTTACATGTGGTCAAAATATGATGCCAGAACTTGCCAGTCAATATTTAATTGAAGCTATGAACGCTGAAGAACATACCTTGCGTGTTATTCACCGCAATCCACCTGCAGTAGTGCATAAACAAATTAGAACGGCTGTTTAATTTGCAATATTTATCTATTTAATTTTCCGCTGATTAGTCCTTCAAGGTCTAAACTAGTGCAATTAAATCCTAAACTAGAAAAATATTTAACTAATTCATCAAAATTATATTTGTTAAAAAAATTCTTTAATTCTTTTTTGGGAATTTCTATTCTTGCAGTTAAGCCCTGACATCTAACCCTAACATTCATTAAACCACCTTTTTTTAGATATTCCTCTGCTTTTTCAACCATTTTTAGCCTCTCACTAGTTATTTCATGACCATAAGGAAATCTTGATGACAAACAAGGTTGAGCAGGTTTATCCCACCAAGGAAAACCTAAGGCTCTTGATATGTCCCTAATATCTCGTTTTGAAAATTTAAATTTTGCAAGAGGAGAAACAACACCTGCTTTTTTTGCTGCTTCTATTCCTGGCCTGTAATCTTTAAGATCATCTAGATTAACTCCATCTAAAACAATCTTGTAATTAAGTTTTTTAGACAAATAGGTGGTATGTTTGTGAAGCTCTTTTTTACATGCAAAACACCTATCCTGAGGATTTGAACTATAACTTGATTGCTCTAATTCTGATGTATTAATTTCTAAATGCTTGACTCCAATCCATTTGGCTTGACTTCTTGCTTCTTCACGAAGTGTATTTGCTAATGCAGGAGAAACACCAGTAATTGCAATGGCTTTGTTGCCTAATTGCTCGAATGCTAATGATGCTACTAAAGTACTGTCAACTCCTCCTGAATATGCAATGCATGCACTATTAAGATTCTTAATATATCTTCTAATTGTAAAAAGTTTTTCAGTTTGTTCATCAGATAGAATTTCAAGTTGATTGAACATGCTGATTACTTTATGATTCAAATTACCTATGAATAGGTTGAATTTATTATTAAATTTTTAATAATATTCTTAACTATATCTTAGATTAAATTTATTCACCTTGTTCAATTGACGAATACAAGTAGAAATAGAGGAATTGGGATCGTTACGGCAAGTGACAGTCAAGAGAGATCGAAAGGTCAACTACATATTTATGATGGGGAAGGTAAGGGTAAAAGTCAGGCCGCTTTGGGAGTTGTGCTCCGAACAATTGGTTTAGGTATATGCGAAAAAAGACAGTCAAGAGTTCTCCTTCTCAGATTTCTAAAAGGTCCTGAGAGGTCATATGATGAGGATTCTGCTATAGAGGCTTTACAAAGAGGATTCCCACACTTAATTGATCATGTAAGGACAGGAAGATCGGAATTCTTTACGGTTGACCAGGTAACAAAGTTTGATATTGGCGAGGCTGAGAGAGGATGGAATATTGCTAAAGGGGCAATTGCAAGTTCTCTTTATTCTGTAGTTGTTTTAGATGAGTTGAATCCAGTACTTGATTTAGGAATGCTTGATATAAAGGAAGTAGTTCATACTCTTCAAAATCGTCCAGATGGCTTGGAAATAATCATTACTGGAAGAGCAGCCCCTGTCTCTTTGGTAAGAATATCTCAGCTCCATTCAGAAATGAGACCACGTTCAAAAAGAGATACATCACAACTAAAAGAAAAAAGAGGATTCAATGGTGGAATTGAGATTTATACAGGTGAAGGGAAAGGTAAATCTACAAGTGCACTGGGTAAGGCTCTTCAAGCTATTGGTAAAGGAATATCTCAAGATAAAAGTCATAGAGTTTTAATCTTACAGTGGTTAAAAGGAGGAAATGGTTATACAGAAGATGCTGCCATAGAAGCTTTGAGAGAAAGTTATCCGCATTTGGTAGATCATTTACGATCTGGCAGAGATGCGATTGTTTGGAGAGGCCAGCAACAACCCATTGATTATGTTGAGGCTGAAAGAGCATGGGAAATTGCTAAGGCTGCCATTTTAAGTGGTTTGTATAAAACAATAATTTTAGATGAACTGAATCCAACTGTTGATTTGGAGCTGCTACCTGTAGAATCAATACATCAAACACTCTTAAAAAAACCAACAGAAACAGAAGTTGTCATTACCGGGAGATGTAAAAATGAACCTTCATACTTTGAACTAGCTGATGTTTACTCTGAAATGGTCTGTCATAAGCATTACGCAAATGTTGGAGTTGATTTGAAAAGAGGTGTGGATTACTAAAATATTCTTATAAAAATTAATTGGAAAATATTTTTTTTACTTTTTCAATGCCACCCTCAATAGATTTTGATTGAATTTTAAATTTAGACAAAATTTTTGAAGCTTTTTCGGAACGTTTGCCTGTTTGACATATGGTGAAAACCTCTTTCATTAGACTCATTTTTTGAATAAATTTTAAGTCTGATTCTTGTTTCAAATTACTTAGAGGAATAGAAACAGAACCTTCTATTGAAGAATTAGAAAATTCTTTATTTTCCCTAACATCAATTAGAAGTATTCTATTAGGTTTTGATTTGTATAAGCTATTAAATTCAATAGCATTAATACTTTCTATTTCAATATTTTTCTCAGTACAACCATCGTCATAATAAAAATCTTCAAACTCAGAAAGATTTTTGATTTTCTTATTAACCGGGTCACTTTTTAGATGTAATTTTTTCATATTTATATCCAATAAATTAAAAACTAAAATTTTTCCATTTAAAGTTTCACCTTTTTTTAAAATGATTTTTATGATTTCGTTCACCTGAAGAATACCTATTAAACCTGTTGAAACACCCATAACTCCATATTCTGCACAACTAGGGATAGCATTTTGTACAGGAGATTCTGGCAGAAGGTCTCTCAAATTAGGACTATTTTCATATAAATTGAAAACACTTACTTGGCCTTCAAAGCCTTGAACGCTACCAAAGACTAGAGGTTTATTTAATATCAGGCACGCATCATTTATTAAATATCTAGTGCCAAAGTTATCTGAACAGTCACAAACTATATCAAATTCTTTAATTATTTCTATGACATTTTTTGAGGTAATTCTTTTGTTAAAAGTAATTACTTCAATATTAGGATTAAGTCTTTTAATTCTTTTTTTAGCAGAATCAATTTTCAAATTACCAATTGTATTGGTTTCATGAATTATTTGTCTTTGAAGATTAGACTTTTCTACAAAATCATTATCAGCTATTCCAATTTTTCCAATACCTGCGGCAGCTAGATAAATTAATACTGAGGATCCAAGTCCCCCTGCTCCTATGCATATTACTGAGCTGTTTTTGAGCTTTAATTGACCTTCGTTTCCTATTTCTTTGAGTGTTAAATGCTTTTGATATCTTTCTTGTTCTTCTGTAGTTAAGAAATTAAATTTGATATTTTTTGAGAATTTCATTTTAATTTCGTAAAATAATATCTATGAATTTATGATAATTAAAATACAATGTTTAATCTTTTTTAAAATTCCTATTTGTTTGATTTATTAATGTTTTTTGTCAAAACAAGCCAATTAATGGTAATTATTCATAAATGAAATTCTTTTAAAAATATTCAAGATTCATTTATATCCGTACATCTAAAAAAATACAAAATGTGTCGGTTCGGAATTACACATAACAAAAAGGTAGCGGATAGAAGATTTTTCCGTTATTGTCTGATCATTATATTTAGATTACTGATTTCATGAGTGAAAACACACCAGAGTCAAATCAAGACTCCGGCTCCGCTACAAGCTCAGAAACTAAAAGCTTTTCAGAGAAGTATTCTGATGTGATGGGAAAAGTCAACGAAACACTTGGAAATGTTGATTGGACCCAGATGGGTAAATATGGCAAAGCGGCAGGAATCATTGCTGTTGTTGTAATTGCACAAATAATTATAAAAGTTGTTATTGACACAATTAATTTTTTCCCAATACTGCCTGGTCTTCTTGAACTTCTTGGAGTCATAGTTGTTGGCCAATGGAGTTGGCAGAATCTTCGTACTAGCGAGAATCGTGAGGCTGTTTTAGATAAGGTACAAAATCTTAAGAAGACATATTTAGGGTAGTTAAAGATTACATATTAAGAATTGCTTTTATGTAATCTTCAACTTGCTTTAAATACCCTCCTCCAAACATATTGGCGTGATTCAATATGTGATAAAAATTATAAATAATAATTCTTTTTTCAAATCCGTTTTTTATAGGAAAAATCCTATGGTATTCTTCATAAAATTCTTTTCTAAAACCTCCAAATAGTTTTGTCATAGCTATATCTACTTCATTATCTGCCCACCAAGATGCAGGATCAAATATAACCCCCTTTCCATTTATGTCCATTCCTGCATTGCCTGACCATAAATCACCATGAACTAGAGCATTTATTGGTTTGTGATTCAGCAATTCTGATTTAATTTTTTCTTTAACTTTATTTATAATTTCTTTATCTAAAATTCTCGATTTAAGACTTAATAATTGAGGTATTATCCTTAAGGTTAAAAAACAATCTATCCAATTATCTGCCAAGCCTTTTTTCTGATCTGTTGTTCCGATAAAACCCTCAACTGGAAACCCAAACATTTTGGGGTTAGATTCAGCTGATTTCAAGTGCAATTCACCTAAACCTTTTCCAAGCTTTTTTTGGTCAAAGTTATGCATATCTATCCATTCAATTAAAAGAATCTCTATATTTTTTATATTTTTATATGCAATAACTTCAGGAATAACTAAGTTTTCTTGGTTAATATATTTTCTCAAATTTTGTAGACAATATTTTTCAAATTCAAGAAATTTTTTGTTTCTAGTGTTTCTTTTAAGGAATAACTTTTTGTTTGAGAATTCTATTCGCCATGCATTATGAATATCGCCACCATGAACTTGTTCAATACTTTTTGGATAGGTTTCACCTAATTCTTCACAAATTTCGTTAATTTCAATAGGAGATAATTTTTGCATTTTAATGAAAAAGTCTGAAGTTATTGTTGTAGGCGCCGGTATAGCAGGACTAACTTCTGCAGCGATTTTATCAAAACAAGGCTTAGCAGTGACTTTAATCGAATCTCATACTCAAGCCGGAGGATGTGCTGGTACTTTTAAAAGAAAGAATTATACTTTCGATGTTGGCGCAACTCAGGTTGCTGGTTTAGAGAAGGGAGGAATACATTCTAGAATTTTTGATTTTTTAGATATTCCATCCCCAGAAGCCACAATTTTAGACCCTGCTTGTATTGTTGATTTAAATGATGGTGGTAATCCTATACCTATTTGGTATGAAAAAAGTAAATGGATTGCTGAACGAGAAATGCAGTTTCCTGGGAGTCAAAGATTTTGGAAGCTTTGTACCCTAATACATGAAAGTAATTGGATATTTGCTAATAATAATCCTGTATTACCAATAAGTAATTTTTGGGATTTTTCTCAACTTCTCAAAGCACTAGTACCTTCAAACCTTGTCACGGGTATCTTACTTAAATCTACTATTTTTGATCTATTGCGGATATGTGGATTATCCAAGAATGAGCGCTTGATTAAATTCTTAAATCTTCAACTAAAACTTTATTCTCAAGAGGACGTTTATAGTACTGCAGCATTATATGGATCTACTGTTCTTCAGATGTGTCAACAGCCACATGGACTGTGGCATCTTAAAAAATCTATGCAGTCTTTAAGTGAATCATTAGAAAGTTCATTAATTAAAACTGGAGTTAATTTAATTTTTGGACAAGAAGTTAATTCTATAACTTTTGACGACGTAAATATGTGTTGGCAACTATCTGCTAATTCGAAAAAAAAATCATTTATTTATCAAGCAAAAGATGTGATTTATACCGCACCTCCACAATCTTTGCTCAAGCATTTGAAAGATCCTTTAGAAAGAAAAAAAAATTATAAAAATCGACTTAATAATTTGCCTGATCCAAGTGGAGCTGTAGTTTTTTATTCAGCATTAAAAAAGGAACATATTAAAAAAACATTCTCCAATCATTATCAATTTGTTTCAAAAGAATTTTGTTCGTTATTTGTATCAATTAGTGATGATGGTGATGGAAGAGCGCCAAAAGGTGAGGTTACTTTAATTGCCAGTATCTTTACCAAAACTAAAGATTGGTTTGATCTAGATAAACAAACTTACTTAAAGAAAAAAAATAGTTTCATGAAAAAAATATCCCTTGAATTGGAAAGTCAATTTGATATTGATCCTGAAAAATGGCTTCATAGAGAATTAGCAACTCCATTGGGCTTTGAAAAATGGACAAAAAGACCTAATGGAATAGTAGGCGGGCTTGGTCAAAATCCAGATATTTTTGGTTTATTTGGATTATCAAGTAGGACACCTTTTGAAGGTTTTTGGTTATGTGGAGATTCTATTTATCCAGGAGAGGGGACTGCAGGTGTTAGTCAGTCTGCATTAATGGTTTCAAGGCAAATTTTAGCTTCCAAAGGTATAGAAAATTTTAGTTTATAAAATTTTGTCTGTTTTCTTTTGCTTCAGCAAGTTTTTTAGAAAGTAAATCCCAATTTTTTTCTTTAATAAGAGATTCCAGTATATTCAGCTTATTTTTAAAATTATTTATGGAATTTAAAATATTAATCTGATTATTAATAGCTAAATCTAGGCCTAGTTGTTCATTGCCTCCGCCAACTCTCGAAGTGTCAGCAAATCCTGTAGCAGCTAATTTTTGCGAGAGATCTAATAAAGATTGATTATTTTTTGTTTGTGCAGTTTCTATGAGGGCAGAAGCTAAAAATATAGGCAAATGAGAAATTAGAGATACTGCTTCATCATGCTCTTTTGGCGAAGCTTGGCAAATTTCACAATCCATTGATTTTATGAGCTCGGAAATAGTTCTGACTGAATTTAAATCACTATTTTGTGTCGGGGTAATAATCCATTTTGCATTTTTAAAAAGACCTTCAAAACCTGAATCAACTCCTTTTTTTTCTGTACCTGCCATTGGATGAGATCCAATAAATAGAGGATGTGAATTTTCCCATGTATTTACAATTGGTTCTTTTACAGACCCTACATCAGTTAGTATTGTTTCTTGAGGAATTGATGCTACTAATTGTTGCGAAGGACTGATCAAATCTTTGATAGGCAATGCCAAAATTATTAGCTCACATTTTTTTAATAAGCTCAGATCACAGCTAACAAAATTTGCAAGTTTTTTATCCTTAGCTTTTTTTTCATTAAATTCATTATTTGCTATTCCATAAATTGTATGATTTAGACTTTGGAGTTTTAATCCTAAAGAACCACCAATTAATCCTAATCCTACTATTCCAATTTTCATAAATTAATTAATTCAAGACCCTCTTTTATTGATACCAATTTTTTGTATATTAGGTTCATAAATTTTGCATGTTTTGAAATTAAATTAATTATAAATGCTTGAAATTTTAAGTCATCAATATTTGAAAAATTTTTTGAGAGATCAAAGTATTAATTGGGAGCATATATATTCTTTTGGGAGGATAGTTTCCAAATGTATTGAAAATGATTCTACCTATCTAATTAATTCAGAAATTTTCTCTAGCTATGATTGGTTACCTCCAATTTTGATTTCTTTATTTTTAAAGGAGGAGGATTCAACTTTTATTTTATCTAAAGAAAAAATCCAATTTATAAGCCAATTTCATATTGATTCATTGAAAAATCTAGGTTTTAATTTTATTTTGAAAAATGATCAATTTATTTTTGCAAATCATAATGTTAAATTGATAACTATCCAAAATTTTCTTAATGATCCCAATTCTTGTAATCTTAGAAATCATCGAATAGTGTATTCAGGAATTGAGGATATAAAACAGGATTTAAAAAATCATTTTAGGATTTCTTTACTTAAAAAGGATTGGACAAAAAATTTTAAAGAATTTGAATTGATCAATCAAAAATTTATAAAAGTATATGATTCGTTGAAGAAAAAGTTCTTCTTGAGAAAGGTCTTAGGTAATAGTTATATCAATTTAGATGAAAAAGAAATTAGTTTCTTGTCAAACTTTTTTCAAGAAAATTCTTTTTTTTCTGATAAATTTTTAAGCGTCAACAAAGCATTATCTCAAGGTTGGGCATGCTGGGTAAAGTTAAACGATACAAATTTAGATTGGAATTTGTATTTACAGCCAATAGATGAACTTTTTCAAATTAAGGAATTTTTTTCAAATAATAAATTTGTTTTTTTATCAGCATTGAGAAAAGATAATTTTTTCCAAATGTATTTTAAAAAGCATAGTTTAGATATTGACTTGGTTATTAATTTTAAGAGTAATTTTGAAGAGAAAAAGATTTCTTTATATATACCCTCTAAACAGTTGCTTCCTAATAATCCTCTTTTTATCAATTCAATCTTGGACAAATGCAAAAAGTTAATACTTTTTAGAAAGGGTTTAACTTTAGTGTTGTCTGATGATATTGATTTAAAAACTAATCTTGCTACAGAATTAGCTTCTACTTACGGGAAGAGAGTATTGCTAGAGACAATTCCCTCAGGTAGAAATGAAATCCTTTGCTCTAGTTTTGACTGGTGGATTATGAATTCTTATTTAATTCAAAATCCAGAACAAATTATCATTCCTTTACTTCCGATTCCGAATATGTCAGAACCCATTAATGCAATTACTGTCTCTCATAAAAAGAAGCTTTCTCAAGATTGGTTTAGAGACTGCTTTCTTCCTCAAGCTAGAATTAAACTTGAAAGATCTATTTCTCCTTTAAGAAGAAATTCAGGTAAGTTAATAATCTTAGATGGAAGAGCAAACAAAAGAAACTGGGGAAGATTACTTTTGCAAAACATTCAACCCTCAAAACAAATTAACTATATGCTACCTTTTGATTAGGTTATGATTTTGTAAATAACTAAAGAAATATGGGAGAAGCAAAAAGACGTAAAACACTTGGTTTACCTCCAAAAAAAAATAATACAAAAACTAAAATTGATGAGTCTCCAAGATTATTTGAATGGCTTCCCTTTACAATCAATCAAAGAGATAACCTAATTAAATTAAGTATTAAGGCTAGTTGGTTTGGAATCGGAGGGTTAGTCATCTTATGGATTGTAGTGAGATTTATAGGACCTGCTGCTGGGTGGTGGACTTTAGCTGATTCTTTATAAATCTAAGCTACTGTTTTTATATCATTAACAGCGATTGTGTTAGCAGGATTGCTATTTAATGCTTTCATTGAATTAGAACTGACTTCAGTTCCTTCTGTTAATTTCTCTTTAACCATAGATTCTACTTTATTCCTAATTTCTAAGTTTTGATCAAGCCAAATAATTGTATTATCTCTTCCTTGTCCAATATTTTCTCCTTCATAACTATACCAAGCACCTCTCCTTATGATGATATTAGTCTCTTCTGCTAAATCTAATAAGCATCCTGTTGTACTAATACCTTTCCCAAAGAGAATATCAAATTCTGCAATTCTAAATGGTGGTGCAACTTTGTTTTTTGCTACTTTCACTTTTGCTCTTATGCCATATTCCTCAGTACCTCTTTTAAGAGTTTGAATTCTTCTGATATCAAGTCTTACTGAGGCGTAAAATTTTAATGCATTACCTCCAGTTGTTGTTTCTGGATTACCGTATGTAACGCCAATTTTTAGGCGTAATTGATTCAGGAATATTACCGTACATCCAGATTTGCCAATATTTCCTGTTATTTTCCTCATTGCTTGGCTCATTAGCCTTGCTTGGCTTCCAATTACGTGATCTCCCATCTCTCCTTCTATCTCGGCTCTTGGGGTTAGTGCTGCGACCGAGTCAACAACTACAAGATCTACCGCACTCGATCTTATAAGTTGGTCAACTATTTCTAGAGCCATTTCACCAGTATCTGGCTGTGAAACTAATAAATTTTCAACATCAACACCTAAAGAGGCCGCATAAACTGGATCGAGTGCATGCTCAGCATCTACAAATGCAGCTACTCCTCCATTTTTTTGGACTTCCGCAATCGCGTGAAGCGTTAATGTAGTTTTTCCTGAACTTTCTGGTCCGTAAACTTCTACTACTCTTCCTTTTGGATAGCCTCCTCCTAATGCTAAATCTAAGGTGAGCGCTCCAGTAGATATTGTTTCTACTTTCATTCTTGAGGCGTCACCAAGTCTCATTATTGAACCTCGTCCAAAATTTCTTTCTATTTGACCTAAGACAAGACTTAATGCCTTGTCTTTTTCTTTTGATTCAGTTTTTTTGTTTTCTTCAAGGCTCATTGTTTGATTTATTGGTTAAAGTTCTTGTAATTATTCTAAATTTGGAAATTTTTATTTAAACCAAACTTCATAAATACAAACTATAGTACATCTGTACTCTAGCTGATTATCTTTAAATTGCAACTAATTCTCCAAGGTTTCCTAATTTTAATAATTTGATTTCATTACTTAATTTATTTTTATCTGATTCTTTCAAATATCCCCAATCAGCTAGGAAGCATGGAATGTGAGAAGTTTCTGAATTTTGTTTAATATCGATTAGAGTTTTTTTTCTATCTTCTATAAAGCCTAAAATTTCATAAGTTTGTGTAAGTTTTTCAGCTATTTTGATTTTTGTTCCAGATTCATAACCAAAAACAAATTCTGGAAATATATTTAATTTTTTGAGAATTTTTTCTGCAAATTTTTGACCCTTCGTTGTTATGATTCCTTTTTTTATTTCTCTTTTCTTTAATTCTTCCATAAAATTTAAAACTTCAAAGAATGGTTTATGTAAATTTACCCACTGTTCAAAATTTTTTTCAATTTGGTATTCGCGAGACTTATCTAATATTTTCTGCAGATCTTCGGCAAGCCAACAATTATCTTTTAATATCCTCTGGCAATTTTGATGATAATTATTAATGAAATCATCTTTATTATCACTTTTTAATGGATTTTCTGTTTTTATAATTTCGTGGACAATTAGAATCATTTCCCAACCATATTTAACCCAAGGCCTAATTTCTTTGAAGGAATTTGGTACTCCTTTATAAAATTTTTGATCAATAGTGATGTTGGGTGAATTTAAATATCTTTCACAGGCCAGCAAGGAGCTATGCCAATATTCTTGCATTCCATCAACTATTACTCCATCAAAATCAAATAGAAAAATTTTTTGAGAAGACACCAATTGAATATTAGAACTGGGCCGCTAGGATTCGAACCTAGGAATGTCGAGACCAAAACCCGATGCCTTACCACTTGGCGACGGCCCATTGAATTTTTATTTTAATACATGAAAAGATTTTTTTCTATCCAAAAAATACAAAGTTTTTATAAACATGGCGCTAGTTTTGAAAAATAAAAATATTATTTGAATGAGCTCGATTTCCATGGCTCTAGAAATTTCTTAGCTTTTTTGATTGCTAAAGCCATTGTTTCAGGATACTCATAAAGTTTTTTGTTATTTTTGTGAGCCAATTCAATAAGGGGCTGCATAATTTTTCTTGCAGCACTTCCAAATGCTATTCCGTCTGGGAGATTGTTTGAATTCAAAAATTCATGAGTTTTTTCATTTGTTCCTCCTGCTAGTTGAATTAATCCAGGTGGAAGATTTGAACCGATTTTTTCAAATAACTTTACAGTATCTCTACTTGTTGAAGGAGCAAGATCTCCAGACATTGGCCTTCCATCTAGCTGCCAAATAAGAGGAATATCAAGTTTTTTAATAATTTCATATCTTTCCCAAAGAGCTTTCAAAAGATCTTCGGGCTCTTGTGATTTTTTGAAAGATTGATTTAATCCACAACTGATAGATAACTTGTCTAATTTTATTTCAGAACTTTCTAAGATACGGACAACTTTTGCAAAAGACTCTAGGCGATTGATTTCTGTATGAATTTCTACTGCATTAGGCTTTATTCTCTGAAGTGTTGATCCTAAATCATCTTTTGACAAATTATATTCATATTCACTAATTAGATTTAGGGGACAGCTATTCAAACATCTTCCACATCCATAACATTTACTCTTTTTGATCCCAGAATTATCAATTGCAAATGTGGGGCATGCTTTTTCGCACGGTCTTGGACAATTAGGGGGACATTTCAATGGATCAAATTTTGCTTTACGAAAGTGGATATCATTTCCATCACTAATGCTTATCATTAATCCAGGGGAGTTTTCAAAGACTTTTTTTGCCCACTCGATTCCTTTTTTTGCTGCGTGGACTATAGATTCTTCTGCAGCAACATCTATGTAGTCGACACCAGCAGCAGTATAAATTGCACATAAATCTTCTATGGCAACAATATCTTCATTGCTTGCACCACAAATTAACTTAATCCATTTATCTTTTGTATTCTTAGTTGTAATCAAACAATTTAACTTTCAAATTCATCTAAAATGTAATTACTTAACGGTTTCCATTCAAGTTTTCTTGAACCACCCATTTCAATAACTATAGTTAGCTTATTATCGTTAGTACAAATCTCTATTAAGCTTTCTAATTCAGATTGAGACAATACTTGACCTTCTAATAACCAAAGTAATTTATTTTTATCATTTTCATTAAATAACTCAGAAGCTTGTGGGATAACTTGTTGAACTTCCCCGAGTGCTCCATTTCTTCCAACGCTTTGATGACCAAGGTGCGGTGGTCTAACGCCATGCAATTTGAGCAAGAAGACTTCTGGATCTCCAAGCCCTCTTGCTGAGGTTATAAAAGTTTTAAAGCCCTTGGCCCTCATTCTCCTCAAAAGACGAGTTTCATAACCACCTTCAAGAGGAGCAAAGATTGCAAGACATTTGTTAGTTTTTAAATCGTTATGAAACTTTTTCCCAGTAAGCAGTAATGGCATAAAAATTTCCTTTATTTCTATTTTATTTTATTTTATGGTACTTGATGATGTACAATTGTAACTCAGTGAATTTTTAAGCTCGCAAGCTAGCCGAGCCTCTGTAAAATTTCACATTTTTAGCGTTTCGTTAAAAACACAGGTGGGTTTATCCCAGGAGAAACTATCTAGATTTTCAGATAAGTCTCAACCTTAATTAATTGTTTTTTTATTAACTTCACCTTAATAACTGAAGGTTTTAGATAATTTAAAAATCATTACGAGCTAGCCTAATTTAGTCTTATGTCTATAGGAATTTTAGGAAAGAAATTGGGCATGTCCCAACTTTTCGACGAGAAAGGTAATTCGGTACCAGTTACTCTTATCGAGGCTGGTCCTTGCCGTATCACTCAATTGAAAACAAACGCTTTGGATGGTTATACTGCCGTTCAAATAGGTTATGGCTTGTCCAAAGATAAGCATATAAGTAAGCCTGAAAAGGGACATTTGTTGAAATCAGGTGAAGAACTTTTAAAGCATTTGAAAGAATATAGGGTTGAAGAAACTTCATCTTATGAAATCGGAAATCAAATAACTGTAAAATATTTTGAGGTTGGTCAAAAAGTTGATATCAGTGGCAAATCTATGGGTAGAGGTTTCGCTGGTTACCAGAAAAGACATGGTTTTAGCAGAGGTCCTATGAGTCATGGTTCAAAAAATCATAGAGCACCTGGATCTACAGGTGCAGGAACAACTCCAGGCAGAATTTATCCTGGAAAAAGAATGGCAGGAAGATATGGAGGAAAACAGATTACTACTAAAGGTTTGTTAGTTCTAAAAATTGATGATAAGAAAAATTTGCTTGTAGTAAAGGGTTCTGTACCAGGTAAGCCCGGCTCAATAATAAACATTAAGCCAAATAATGTTGTAGGAAAAAAAGGAGGTGAAAAATCATGACAACACTTGAAACTCTTAAGTGGGATGGTAAAAAATCCGGCAAAGTTTCTCTTGATTTAGCAGTTGCTAAGGAAACTTCTTCGGCAGACTTAATGCATAGAGCAGTCCTTAGACAGCTAGCAAATAAAAGACAGGGAACAGCATCAACTTTGACAAGATCTGAAGTGCGTGGGGGCGGTAGAAAACCCTATAAACAAAAAGGTACGGGAAGAGCCCGTCAAGGATCAATAAGGACACCCTTAAGACCTGGTGGCGGAATTATTTTTGGACCGAAGCCACGTTCTTATAATCTTGATATGAATCGTAAGGAACGTAGGTTAGCTCTTAGAACAGCACTTATGTCTAGAGTATCTGATATGAAGGCCGTTGAAGATTTTGGATCTAGTTTAAAGCAGCCTAAAACAAGTGAGATCATCAATGGCCTTGCTCGATTGGGTATACAAAAAACTGAAAAAGTTTTGGTTATTCTTGATAGTCCGTCCGATGTTATAAAAAAATCCATCAATAATATCGAAAAAGTAAAATTAATTGCCGCCGATCAATTAAATGTATTTGATATTCTCAATGCTAATAAATTGGTTATAGGGCAATCAGCTTTAGATAAAATTCAGGAGGTTTATGCATCATGAGTAAATTATTCGATTCTCGTTTAGCCGATGTAATAAGAAAGCCAGTTATTACTGAGAAAGCTACAAATGCACTAGATCTTAACCAATATACTTTTGAAGTAGATCATAGAGCGGCAAAACCACAAATAAAGGCTGCTGTTGAAGCCTTATTCAGTGTTAAAGTGATAGGAGTTAACACTATGAATCCTCCCAGGAGAACAAGAAGAGTCGGGAAATTCTCTGGTAAACGTTCTCAGGTCAAGAAGGCAATTGTGCGTCTTGCTGAAGGAGACAAAATCCAACTATTTCCAGAATCTTAAGGAGTTTTAATCATGGCAATCCGTAAATTTAAACCTTATACACCTGGTACTAGGCAAAGAGTAGTTACTGACTTTAGTGAAATAACAAGTGCAAAACCTGAAAGATCACTAATAGTTTCAAAACATAGAGTTAAAGGCAGAAATAATCGTGGAGTTATCACTTGTCGTCATCGTGGAGGTGGTCACAAAAGGCAATATAGATTAGTTGACTTTAGAAGAGATAAAAGAAACATCAACGCTAAAGTTGCAGCTATACACTACGATCCTCATAGAAATGCAAGGCTGGCACTTTTATTCTACGAAGATGGGGAAAAAAGATATATTATCGCTCCAGCAGGAGTAAAAGTCGGACAGAATGTCATATCTGGAGAAAGTGTTCCAATTGAAGATGGTAATGCAATGCCACTTTCTGTTATGCCATTAGGATCTAGTGTTCATTGTGTTGAGTTATATGCAGGTAGGGGTGCTCAGATGGTTAGATCCGCAGGAGCTAGTGCTCAAGTTATGGCAAAAGAGGGAGATTATGTTGCTTTAAAACTACCATCTACCGAGGTAAGACTTGTAAGAAAAGAATGCTACGCAACTCTTGGTGAAGTTGGTAATTCTGAAATAAGAAATACTAGCTTAGGTAAAGCAGGAAGAAGAAGATGGCTTGGAAGAAGGCCTCAAGTGAGAGGTAGTGTAATGAACCCATGTGATCATCCACATGGAGGAGGAGAGGGAAAAGCACCAATTGGTAGAGCAGGACCAGTTACTCCATGGGGTAAACCAGCTCTTGGATTAAAGACACGTAAAAAGAACAAACCAAGTAATAAATTAGTTGTTCGAAGACGTCGTCGTGTTTCTAAGAGGAGTAGAGGAGGAAGAGACTCTTGATTACTTCATTTATTATTCCAATTTCTTTTACATAATCATGGGACGTTCACTAAAAAAAGGACCTTTCATAGCAGATAGCCTGCTCAAGAAGGTAGAAAAACAAAATACTGATAATGACAAGTCTGTTATCAAAACTTGGTCGAGATCCTCTACGATTTTACCTGTAATGATCGGTCACACAATCGCCGTACATAATGGCAAGACTCACATTCCAGTATTTATTACTGAACAAATGATTGGTCATAAACTTGGTGAATTTGCTCCTACACGCACTTACCGAGGTCATTTAAGAGATAAGAAAGGAGCAAAATCATGACAAAAACACCTGAAACAACAAAAACAGCAATTGCTCATGGGAATTACGTTCGCGGATCAGCCTCTAAAGTGAGAAGAGTTTTGGATCAGATAAGGGGTAGGTCTTATAGAGATGCATTGATTATGTTGGAATTTATGCCTTACAGATCTACAGACCCCATCACTAAAGTTTTAAGATCTGCGGTTGCCAATGCAGAACATAACCTTGGAATGGATCCATCAACCTTAGTTATTTCTTCTGCATGGGCTAATAGTGGTCCAGTAATGAAAAGGTATAGGCCCAGAGCTCAAGGTCGAGCTTTTTCAATTAAAAAACAGACTTGCCACATCAGTATTTCTGTTGAATCTGCTCCTGCTAAAACTAATACGGAGGTACAAAACTAATGGGACATAAAATACATCCTTCAGGACTAAGATTAGGAATTACACAAGAGCATCGCTCTAAGTGGTTTGCTACTTCTAAGACATATCCAATTCTTCTCCAAGAAGATTTTAAAATTCGTACCTTCATACAAAAAAAATATGGAGCAGCAGGCATTAGCGATGTTTTAATAGCTAGAAAAGCTGACCAATTGGAACTTGAATTAAAAACAGCAAGACCAGGAGTTATAGTTGGAAGACAAGGAAGTGGGATTGAAGAATTAAGATCTGGCATTCAAAAAACTATAGGGGATAGAACAAGGCAAGTTAGAATAAACGTTGTAGAAGTTGAGCGCGTAGATGCTGATGCTTTTTTACTAGCTGAATATATTGCACAACAACTTGAAAAAAGAGTCGCCTTTAGAAGAACTATAAGAATGGCCTTACAAAGAGCTCAAAGGGCTGGAGTCTTAGGTCTAAAAATTCAAGTAGGGGGAAGGTTGAATGGTGCTGAAATAGCTAGAACTGAATGGACTAGAGAAGGTAGAGTTCCATTACATACATTGAGAGCTGAAATTGACTATGCAACACGTGAAGCTAATACAACTTACGGTGTCTTAGGCATAAAAGTTTGGGTTTTCAAAGGTGAAGTTCTCCCCAAAGAAGAACAAACTATCCCTGTGGGTGCGAGCCCTAAGAGGAAAGCTAGTAGAAGACCTCAGCAATTTGAGGATCGTTCAAATGAGAATTCATAGGAGGTATAAAAATGCTTAGTCCAAAACGTACTAAATTCCGTAAACAACATAGAGGCAGAATGAGGGGTGTAGCCTCAAAAGGTAATACTATTGCATTCGGTCAATTTGCTCTCCAAGCTCAAGACTGTGGCTGGGTAACTGCACGTCAGATTGAAGCAAGCAGAAGAGCTATGACCAGATATATCAAACGTGGTGGTCAAATCTGGATTAGAATATTTCCTGATAAACCTGTAACCATGAGACCTGCCGAAACCAGAATGGGTTCTGGTAAAGGTAACCCAGAGTTTTGGGTCGCAGTTGTAAAACCTGGAAGAATACTTTTTGAAATGGGTGGTGAGGATATCACTGAGGAAACTGCAAAGGAAGCTATGCGTCTGGCTCAATACAAACTTCCTGTAAAAACTAAATTTATCTCCATTGATAAAAATCTAGAAAACTCCTCCCAAGAAAATACAAAAAATAGTAAAAAATCTCAAGAGGAGGTTAAACAATGAAAAACTCAGAGTCACTTAAGGAATTTAAAAAATTAAATTCTGAACAAATTACTGAAAAGATTGATCAATTACGAAAAGATCTTTTTGATTTGAGATTCAAGCAAGCTACAAGACAGCTCAATGAAACTCATAAATTTAAAATTATCAAGAAACAAGTTGCGCAATTACTCACTCTCAGTAAGAGTCAATCTGCTTCTAAAACAACTTCTGATTAATTAGTTATGGCACTTAAAGAAAGAATTGGTACTGTTGTCAGCGACAAAATGGATAAAACAGTTGTTGTTGCTGTCATTAACAGATATCCACATCCCACTTATAAAAAAATCGTAAGTAGAACTACACGATATAAGGCGCATGATCCAGAAAATACATGTGTTTTAGGTGATCGAGTTAAAATTAGAGAAACTAGACCGCTCAGTGCTCATAAAAGATGGGCAATACAAGAGATTCTCAATAAAACAAGTCAGGCTAAGGAGGTTAAAAAATGATTCAACAAGAAACTTATTTAACAGTTGCCGATAATAGCGGAGCAAAAAGACTCCAATGTATTAGGGTTTTAGGTTCTAATAGAAGGTATGCGCACGTCGGAGATGTAATCGTAGCAACTGTAAAAGATGCTCTTCCTAATATGGGAGTTAAGAAATCTGAAGTTGTTAAAGCTGTTATCGTCAGAACTAAAGCAACTTTAAGAAGAAATACTGGTAATTCAATCAGATTTGATGACAATGCAGCAGTATTGATTAATGAAGATAAGAATCCAAAAGGTACCAGAGTCTTTGGTCCTGTAGCTAGAGAACTGCGGGATAAAAATTATACAAAGATTGTTTCTCTTGCTCCGGAGGTGATTTAAATGTTGGACTCATTAAAACAAAAGAAAAATTCCCAGAGAATAAAAATGAGAATCAAAACTGGAGATTTGGTAAAAGTAATTAATGGCAAGGATAAAGGGAAAACTGGTGAGGTTTTAAAAACTATCCCTCTTCAAAATAGAGTAGTTGTAAAGGGAATTAACCTTAGGACTAAACATGTAAAACCAACTCAGGAAGGAGAAACTGGAAGAATACTTACAGAAGAAGCATCTTTACATGCATCAAATGTAATGTTTTTTTCAAAGGATAAAAATCTTACAAGTAAGATTGAATACTTTATTGATAAAGAGGGAGTGAAGAAAAGAAGATTGAAGAAAACTGGTGAAGTAATTGATTAATTTTTCACCAGAAACCAGATTTCAACTTTTTCTAATTTATCAATTCTGACAAAGACCAGAATTAACAAAAAATTATGACTCTAAAAAATCGCTACAAAGAATCAATAAGACCAAAACTTTTAAAGGAACTTGGTCTTAAAAATATTCATCAAGTACCTAAAGTTGTCAAAGTCAACGTTAACAGAGGTCTTGGTGAGGCAGCTTCAAATTCAAAAGCTCTAGAAGCCTCTTTAAACGAAATGGCAACAATTACAGGACAAAAGGCCCTTGTAACTAGGGCTAAAAAAGCTATCGCGGGTTTTAAAATTCGTGAGGGCATGCCAATTGGTTGTACTGTTACTTTGAGAGGAGACAGGATGTATTCCTTTTTGGAGAGATTTATAAATCTAGCTTTACCAAGAATAAGAGACTTCAGAGGAGTTAATCCAAAAAGTTTCGATGGGAGAGGGAATTATACCGTTGGAGTGAAAGAGCAATTGATTTTTCCTGAAATCTCTTTTGATAAAATAGATTCAATAAGAGGTATGGATATAACTATTGTCACAAGTGCAAAATCAGATCAAGAAGGTAAAGCTCTTTTACAGGAGTTAGGAATGCCTTTTAGTAAGAATTAAATTAAAACTATGTCAAATCACGATCCTATTTCAGATATGCTTACTCGAATTAGAAATGCGAGTCAAAAAAAGCATACAACAACAACAATCCCAGGTTCAAAAATGTCCTTAAGTATCGCCAAAGTGCTTCAAAAGGAGGGATTCATTTCTGATATTAATGAGGAAGGTGAAGGTTATAAATCACAAATAATACTCGGTCTCAAATATAGTGGTAAAAACAAATTTCCTACTATCCGATCTATGCAAAGAGTTAGTAAACCTGGATTGAGAGTATATAAAAATACTAGAGGTTTACCAAAAGTTCTTGGAGGTCTTGGAGTTGCCATAATTTCAACTTCTAAAGGCGTTATGAGTGATCGCGATGCTAGAAAGCAAGGCATTGGCGGCGAAGTCCTCTGCTATGTTTATTAAGGAGAATTAATCATGTCAAGAATCGGAAAAACACCAGTACTTATTCCTGAGAAAGTTACAGTTGATTTTGATGGATTAACAGTTACCGTGAAAGGCCCAAAGGGTGAGTTAAAACGTCTCATGCCTGAGGGAGTTAGTTTTGATAAGAAAGATAATACTGTTGTCGTAAGTCCTACTACAACCAAAATATATTCAAGGCAGAGACATGGATTATGTAGAGCCTTAATTGCAAATATGGTTGAAGGGGTTACTCAAGGTTTTTCAAAGAAATTAGAAATTGTTGGCGTTGGATCAAGAGCACAAGTAAAAGGTAAAAATCTAGTTGTAAGTGCAGGATATAGCCATCCTGTAGAAATGATCCCCCCTGATGGTATAACATACAAAGTTGAGAGTAATACAAATGTTACTGTATCTGGAATTGATAAGGAAATTGTTGGCAATGAGGCAGCAAAAATCAGATCAATTAGACCTCCAGAGCCATATAAAGGTAAAGGAATTAAATACCATGATGAGAGAATTCTCAGAAAAGCTGGTAAATCTGGCAAAAAATAATTCCAATTAAAAAAATGACCAAATTTTCCAGGAAATTACAAACCCAAAAAAGACATAGAAGATTAAGGAGATTCTTAATTGGAGATGCAACGCGTCCAAGATTGTCTGTTTTTCGCTCGAATAACCATATTTATGCACAGGTTATTGATGATAGCGCTCAAATAACTATTTGCTCAGCTTCCACTGTTGATAAGGAAATAAGAGAAAAATCTGAGAAATTACCCTCTGATTGTAAATCTTCTTCCATTGTTGGAAAATTATTAGCAAAGAGAGCTATAAAAAAAGGTATTAAGCAAGTTATTTTTGACCGTGGTGGAAATTTATATCACGGCAGAGTAAAGGCACTTGCAGATGCTGCCCGTGAAGCTGGCCTAGAATTCTAACTTTTATTTTTTACTATGACTGACACTCCAACAAAACAAGAAATTCAATCCAAGAATGATAAAGTTCCTGGAGCTATGCCTGTTGAACAAAAAAAGAATAATCGTAATGATCGAAAAAGAAATAAAAGAGGTGATTCAAAAAATCTTGAGAGAGATTCTGATTGGCAAGAAAGAGTTGTTCAAATTCGACGCGTTTCTAAAACTGTTAAGGGTGGAAAAAAAATGAGTTTTAGAGCAATAGTTGTTGTAGGTAATGAGAAAGGTCAAGTTGGAGTTGGAGTTGGTAAAGCAGGAGATGTCATTGGTGCGGTGAGAAAGGGAGTTTCAGATGGTAAAAAGAATCTTGTTAGGGTTCCTTTAACTCCAAATAATTCAATACCAACTTTATCAAAAGGTAGAGACGGTGCTGCTAATGTACTTATTAGGCCAGCTGCTCCAGGTACAGGGGTAATTGCTGGTGGTTCAATTAGAACAGTTTTAGAATTAGCGGGCATAAAAAATGTCTTAGCAAAAAGATTAGGTAGTAAAACACCTTTGAATAATGCAAGAGCGGCTATGGTAGCTCTTTCACAATTAAGAACACACAAATCTGCCTCAAGGGAGAGAGGAATCTCACTTGAACAGCTCTATTCTTGAAAATTATGACTTCAACATTAAATTCACTTAAATCAAACTCTGGCTCTAGAAAGAAAAAGTTAAGAAAGGGTAGGGGTATTGCTGCTGGTCAGGGAGCTTCTTGTGGTTTTGGAATGAGAGGTCAAAAGTCACGTTCTGGGAGACCAACTCGTCCAGGTTTTGAAGGTGGCCAAATGCCTTTATATAGAAGAGTTCCAAAATTAAAGCATTTTGAAATAATTAATCAAAAAAATTTTTCTATTATAAATTTAGATAAATTAAATGACTTTAAAGATAACGATACTGTTAATTTAGACTCACTAGTTAAAAAAGGATTGATCTTTAAGCCAAAATTTCCTTTAAAAATCCTTGGTAACGGAAAAGTTAATGTAAAGTTAAAAGTCCAAGCTCATGCATTCACGAAAGCTGCAAAACAAAAAATTGAGGACGCAGGTGGATCTTGCGAGCTTATAGTTAATAAATAAATTTACTAAAAAATTTAGGTAAGTTCAAAATGTTTGTTAACAAAAGTAGAAATCCTAGCGCTTCTGAAATACTATCCCAATTATTTTTAAATAAAGAGCTAAGAAGTAGAGTTTTAACAACTTTAGGTCTTCTTCTTTTAGTAAGACTTGGTATTTATATCCCCATGCCAGGTATTGATAGAGTTGCTTTTAAAAGTTTTATAGATCAAGGAGGTCAATTAATAGGTTTTTTAGATATTTTTACTGGCGGAGGAATTTCTACTCTAGGAATATTTGCATTAGGCATACTTCCTTTTATCAATGCATCAATTATTATCCAACTTCTAACTGCTTCATTGCCTGTTCTTGAAGATTTACAAAAAAATGAAGGAGAAGCGGGTAGAAGAAAAATTGCTCAAATAACTAGATATGTTTCTTTAGGCTGGGGGTTTTTACAGAGTATTATTTTTTCTTTAATTCTTAAACAATATGCAATTGAGGGGATAAGTGAAACTACATTTGTTTTGCAAACTTCCATAGCATTAGTTACTGGATCAATGTTGGTGATGTGGTTCAGTGAAATTATTACAGAGAAAGGAATAGGACAAGGCGCTTCATTGGTAATTTTTTTGAATATCGTCTCGACTTTACCAAAGGCTTTAAGCTCAACTATTGAAAAAGCCCAAACTGGTGATAGAGGAGATGTATTAGGTATAGCAGTATTACTTGGAGTATTTTTATTGACAATTGTTGGGATAATTTTTGTTCAAGAAGGAGCAAGACGTATTCCAATTGTTAGTGCAAAAAGACAAATAGGAAATGCAACATTACTTCCTACAAGACAAAGTTATTTACCCTTAAAATTAAATGCAGGGGGTGTTATGCCTATTATCTTTGCATCCGCTTTAATTTTTTTACCAATAACTATTGCAAATGTTACGGGCAATCCAGTTTTAATAAAATTAGCTAGCAGTTTAAATCCTGGATCTTCAAATCCATGGCCATATGCGCTGACATTTTTCTCTTTGATTTTGGGATTTTCTTATTTTTATGCATCCCTCACGATTAATCCAGTTGATGTGGCATCAAATCTCAAAAAAGGAGGAGTTGCAATACCAGGAGTTAGACCAGGAACTAATACAGCAAAATACCTTTCAGGAATACAAAATAGGTTGACATTATTAGGAGGTTTATTTCTGGGTTCAGTAGCTATCATCCCAGCTGCGGTAGAAAGAGCGACAAATGTACAGACCTTTCAAGGTTTAGGAGCAACTTCATTACTTATTCTTGTGGGTGTGGCTATTGATACTTCTAAACAAATTCAAACTTATGTTATTTCTCAAAGGTATGAGGGACTAATTAATAATTAATGAAAAAACATCTATTATTTTTAGGGGCACCGGGAGCAGGGAAAGGGACTCAGGCAGAATTACTAAGTCAAACAAATTCTTACTTGCACCTTTCCACAGGGGAATTATTAAGAAAAGAAATCGAAATGAATACTATCCTCGGTCAAGAAGTAAAGGATATCATTAATCGTGGAGAACTTGTTAGTGACGAACTTGTATTGAAAATAGTAAGGCAAAATTTAGACAAGGATAATAAAGGTTGGATTTTAGATGGTTACCCAAGAAATTTATCTCAAGCAAATTCATTGAATGATGTCTTAATTGAAATAAACCAGCCTTTAGAACTTGTTTTTTACTTAGATATTCCCGAAGAAGTTCTTATAAAGCGTTTGCTTTTGAGAGGAAGGAAAGATGATACTGAAGAGACTATCAGAAAAAGGGTTGAAATTTATAAAAAAACTACAGAACCATTGATTCAATATTTCAAAGATCTTTCATTACTTGAGTATATTGATGCAGATAGAGATTTAAAAACTATTTCCTCAGAAATCAAACAAAAAATGGCTTGATGATGATGTAGAATATAAAATTAACGTTTATTTGCAAAAACCCTTATGAAGGTAAGATCTTCAGTCAAAAAAATTAGTCCTGACGATCAGATCGTGAGGCGAAGAGGTAAAATCTATGTTATTAACAAGAAAAGACCTCGCAATAAACAACGTCAGGGTTAAATTTCAACCCTTTAATTAAAACTTTTACTTACTCAAAACACGTGGCCAGGATTGCAGGAATCGACATACCTCGCGAAAAGCGAGTTGAAATTGGACTTACATACGTTTATGGAATTGGTTTAACTAGATCAAAGCTAATTCTTGCAAGTACAGGTGTAAACCCAGATATTCGTGTCAAAGATCTTTCAGATTCTGATGTACAAAAGCTCAGAGTTGCTACAGAGGAATTCACTTTAGAGGGAGATTTGAGGAGAAAAGAGGGAATGGCCTTAAAACGTTTACAAGATATAGGATGTGTTAGAGGAAGAAGGCATAGAATGAGCCTACCAGTGAGAGGTCAAAGAACTAGAACCAATGCAAGGACAAGAAGGGGTTCAAGGAAAACAGTTGCTGGAAGAAAAAAATAACAAATTAAATCTACACACAAATTTCAGTATTAAATTAACAACACTATGGCAGCTACAGTAAAAAAAACAGGTTCAAAAAAATCTAAACGTAATATACCTAACGGTGTAGTACACATTCAAAGTACATTTAATAACACTATTGTCTCAATTACTGACACTTCTGGGCATGTAATTTCTTGGTCTTCTGCAGGTGCAAGTGGATTTAAAGGCGCTCGTAAAGGGACACCTTTTGCCGCTCAAACAGCAGCTGAAGCTGCAGCTAGGAGAGCACTTGATCAGGGTATGAGACAAATTGAAGTATTAGTAAGAGGTCCAGGATCAGGTAGGGAAACGGCCATAAGAGCTTTACAAGTGGCCGGATTAGAAATAACTCTAATAAGAGATGTGACTCCATTACCGCATAATGGATGTAGAAGACCTAAACGAAGACGCGTTTAGTTCTTTATTATCTCCCCCCCCCCAACAAAACAAAACTTTCAACCCTATTTTTTCCGTGTTGCAATACCAGATTGACAGAATCGACCATCAAATATCAGATGATCGCTCCCAAAAAGGAACTTTTTTAATTGGCCCTTTAGAAAGGGGACAAGCTACAACTTTGGGTAATTCACTCAGAAGAGTTCTAATGGGAGGACTAGAAGGAAGTGCAGTGACCGCCGTCAGAATTGCAGGAATTAACCACGAATATGCAACAATTCCTGGAGTTAGGGAAGATGTCTTAGATATTCTTCTCAACTGTAAGCAATTATCAATCAATAGTTCTAATCCAGAACTCGAAATCGGCAGGCTAGTTGCAAGTGGTCCAATGGATGTTAAGGCAAATGATATTCAATTCTCATCTCAAGTTGAAATTGTTGATGGAGAAAAACCGATCGCGACTATTCAGGCTGGACATAGCTTAGAGTTAGAAATTCATGTTGAAAGAGGTGTGGGATATAGACCGGTTGATCGCAAGAATGAAGAGACAACCTCTATTGATTTACTTCAAATAGATGCTGTTTTTATGCCGGTTAAAAGAGTCAATTTTACGATTGACGAAACGGCAGTAGCAGAGGGTGGAACAGGTAGAGAAAGATTGAAAATGGAAGTAGTAACAGATGGCTCAACAAGCCCTGATGATGCTATTGCTGAAGCTGCAAATCAATTAATAGAACTTTTTCAACCTCTTGCAACTGTTACAATGGTCGAGGAAATTCCTGAAGAACCTGAACCATCTCCTGAAGCTCAAATTCCTCTTGAGGAACTAAACTTGTCCGTTAGAGCATATAATTGTTTAAAACGAGCGCAAGTTAATTCAGTTTCCGATTTAATGGGCTTTAGCTATGAAGATCTTCTTGAAATTAAGAACTTTGGCTCTAAATCTGCAGATGAGGTTATTGAAGCTCTTGAACGCATTGGAATTTCTATTCCACAAAGCAGAACTTCTGTTTAACAATTTTTAAGATTATGAGACACCAACTTAGAATTCCTTTATTAAGTAAACCTGCTGACCAGAGGAAAGCACTTTTAAGAGGTTTGACTACTCAATTAATTAGGGAAGGTAGAGTAACGACAACAAAAGCTAGGGCAAAAGCTTTGAGAAACGAGGCTGAAAGAATGATTTCTCTAGCTAAAGAAGGTAGTTTAGCTTCAAGAAGAAGGGCTATTGGGTATATCTATGATAAAAAATTAGTTCATTCATTATTTGAAAAAGCAAAAGAAAGATATGGAGATAGAAAAGGGGGTTATACCCGCATAGTCAGAACGGTCTCTAGGAAAGGTGATAACGCTCAGATGGCTATAATTGAGCTTGTTTAAGTTTTTCCAATAAAGGGTTTTACCAGAATATAACTTTTGAAAAGGGTAGCTTTACTAATCCAATATGATGGATCAAGTTATTCAGGCTGGCAAAGACAAAAAAATGCAACTACAGTTCAGGAAATTCTAGAGCAAGCTCTTTTCAAAATTACACATCATGCCGTAAAGACTTTTGCCGCGGGTCGAACTGATGCAGGGGTTCATGCTTCTGGACAAGTTGTACACTTTGATACTGATTGTGTGATTCCAGGAAATTGCTTTGAAGCATTACTAAATAGTTTTTTACCATCAACTATTAGAATCTTGGAATCGGTTGAGGTTGAAATTGATAGCTGGCATGCATGCTATTCAGCAAAATATAGGCATTATCGATATGTAATTAATAATAGTAAATTCCCTAACTTATTTATAAATAGTTGGTCATGGCATAGATACCAAAAATTATTAGATGAGACATTAATGTCTAATGCTTCAAAGAGTATGGAAGGTGAACATGATTTTTTTGCTTTTCAGAAAAGTGGAAGCACGAGGAGTAATTCAATTACAAATATAAAAACTATAAAAATTAATAGAGTAGGAGATTTGATTTTTATTGATATCAAAGCTACTGGTTTTCTTTATGGAATGGTTCGTTTAATAGTGGGTCAACTAGTGTTAGTCGGAGAAAAAAAAATATCTCCAAAAATTTTTACAGATATATGGGTAAATAAAAAGAAAAATGATGTTAAAGAATCTGCTCCAGCAAAGGGTTTATGTTTTATAAATGCTGTGTATGAAGAAAATGTTTTTAAAAAGATCAACAAAAATGATTTTTTCCCAATTTTTTTAATTTATGGTTTTTCTTAGTTAAATTTGATTAAGAAAGAGCTAATTGTGTAAATAATCCAAAATTATTGTTTAATTCTCCTGCAATAAGGTAGAATTGAGAACTGAATTTAAATTTATTTGCATAAATTTGGTCAATGAATAAAACAATTACTCCGTCTATAGAAACTATTGAAAGAAATTGGTTTTTAGTTGACGCAAAAGATAGGACACTTGGGAGACTTGCTGCAGAAATTGCAACTGTTCTAAGAGGAAAAAATAAACCAACATTTACTCCTCATTTAGATACAGGTGATTTTGTAATAGTAGTTAATGCCGAAAAAGTTGAGGTAACAGGTAAAAAAGCATCACAAAAGTTATACAGAAGACATTCTGGAAGGCCAGGAGGAATGAAAATTGAAAAATTTGAATCTCTTCAAGAAAGAATCCCTGAAAGAATTATCGAGCAAGCTGTTAAGGGTATGCTTCCTCATAACTCTTTGGGAAGACAACTATTTAAAAAACTAAAAGTTTATAAAGGCGCTGATCATCCTCATGCTGCCCAGAATCCTGTATTATTGAAGAACTAATTTACTAAAATGAATAGTCAAATAAAATCCAAAGCTGTTTATTGGGGAACTGGAAGAAGAAAAACTTCAGTAGCTAGAGTTCGATTGATTCCGGGAAATGGAATGATTAAAATTAATGGTCGTTCAGGAGATGATTACTTAAACTTTAATCCTCTGCATTTAAATTCAGTAAAAGCACCTTTGCAAACATTAGGCCTAGAAAACTCTTATGACATTTTGGTAAATGTCTATGGTGGCGGATTAACAGGACAAGCTGATGCTATCAAGCAAGGGGCAGCAAGAGCCCTTTGTGAATTATCTCCTGACAACAGGAAACCGCTCAAAAATGAAGGACATCTTAGTAGAGATCCTCGAGCGAAGGAAAGAAGAAAGTATGGACTCAAAAAAGCAAGAAAAGCTCCACAATTCTCTAAACGTTAAAGGAAATTTAATTATGCCAAAATCAAAAATTCACCCAAAATGGTATCCAGATGCAAAAGTTATTTGTAATGGAGAAGTTGTAATGACTACAGGTTCCACTCAACCCGAACTACATGTTGACGTATGGAGTGGAAATCATCCTTTCTTTACGGGAACTCAAAAAATTCTTGATACAGAAGGTAGAGTTGATAGGTTTATGAAAAAATATGGAATGGGTTCAGCTAATTCAGCTACATCTAAAGATAATAAAGAAAAAGATTCTAATAAATAGAATTCTCGAAATTAAGCACAATTTTAATTGGAATACTCAACACTAATTGCAAGGTTGAAAACTGCTTCGCAAAGTTTTGAAAATTTGGAAGTTCAACTTGCAGATCCTGACATAGCAAATGATCCTAAAAAATTAGAATCAATTGCTAGAGAAAGGTCAAAATTAGAACCTTTGGTGAATGATTTCAATAAGTTAGTTGATACTGATAAGGAAATTGAAGATTCGAGAAATCTTCTTAAAGAGAACAGAAATGATAAAGAGATGGAATCTTTAATAAATGAAGAGTTATCTAACCTAGAGGAATTAAAGAGTCAACTTATTCAAAAAACCACTATTGCATTATTACCCAAAGATCCAAGAGATGAGAGAAGTGTAATGTTAGAAATCAGAGCAGGTGCTGGAGGTAACGAGGCTTGTATATGGGCGGGCGATTTGGCAAGAATGTATGAAAGATATGGACAAAAAACTGGATGGTCTGTAAAACCTGTTAGCGCTTCTGAGTCAGATATGGGAGGATTCAAAGAGTTAGTCATATCTGTTAAGGGAGACTCAGTATATAGTCAACTAAAATTCGAGGCTGGTGTACACAGAGTTCAAAGAGTCCCATCGACTGAATCTCAAGGTAGAGTTCACACATCTACAGCCACTGTCGCTGTCATGCCTGAGGCTGATCCTGTTGAGGTTAAAATTGATCCAACTGAAATAGAGGTTGGTACTGCAAGATCAGGAGGTGCAGGGGGACAAAATGTTAATAAGGTTGAGACTGCTATTGATCTTCTGCACAAACCCACAGGAATCAGAGTTTTTTGTACTCAAGAGAGATCACAATTGCAGAATCGTGAAAGAGCAATGGAAATTTTAAGAGCAAAATTATACGAGATTCAATTAAAAGAAGCTAATGCTAAAGAGAGATCACAAAGGCTCTCACAGGTGGGAACAGGCGATAGGAGTGAAAAAATTAGAACTTATAATTTTAAAGATAATAGGACAACTGATCATAGATTGGGATCCAATTTTTCACTTGAACCAATTCTCGCTGGTCAATTGGATGAAGTTATTGATGCGTGCATAGCACAAGAACAAAAGAGAATGTTGGAAGAATTTAACAACGAAGTCAATTAACTTTATAGAGTTTTTATTGTTATTAGATTGAACCTCCTATCACATATTTACTCCATTCTTTATGTTTTCCAGAGTCAATATGCCTAGTAGCCTCAAAATTGAGATTACTAAGCGGTCGGTACGGCCTTCGTTGTAAAGGCATATTAGCCTCTTCTGGGGTGCGATTACCCTTTTGTACATTGCATCTAAGACATGCTGTAGTAACATTTTCCCAGTTATCAGTTCCACCTCTGCTTCTTGGAAGAACATGATCTATTGATAAATCACTACCTCTATAGTTACAGTATTGGCAAGCATTATTATCTCTTAGGAGAATATTTTTTCTTGTTAAAGAAACTTCCCTAAAAGGTACTTTGACATAGTAACGAAGTCTTATTACTGTAGGTAATTTTCTGCCGCAATGTATTGAATAGGATTTATCTTCCTCTAGGCTTTCTGCTTTACCTTTTATCATAAGAATTACAGCTCTTCTCCAAGAGGTAATGTTTAAAGGTTCGTAAGATGCATTTAAAACTAGAGTCTGGCCCATGCCAAAATACAATTTACATGTCATGCTAACTATATATTTCAACAAGCGCATATATTTGTGCAAAGTTAATGCAAATTCCGCAAACAAATCAGGGATTAAACTTTGGTAAATATTCCAATTTTGAAAAAGATATTGATCCAAAACAAAGAGCATGGATTGAAGTTAGTGGAAAATCAATAGAAAAAAATGTAAAGCAGTTAAGATCAAAATTAAGCAAAAGTTGTTTATTAATGGCAGTTGTTAAAGCTGATGGATATGGTCATGATGCGAAAGTAGTATCTGAATATGCTCTTAAAGGTGGAGCTTCGCAATTAGGTGTTGCTACTTTGAAAGAAGGGATAAGACTCCGGTCTTATGGATTTAAAGAACCAATCCTTGTTTTAGGAAATTTATATACGAAAAGGGATTTAATAATATCTTTTAAAAATGATCTTATGCCAACCATTAGTAGTCTAAGAGAATGTTTAATTTGTAATAACATTGGGAAGCATTTTGGTTCGAAATTTTCTTTAAATCTTAAAGTTGATACAGGAATGTCACGATTAGGATTTGAATCTAAAAAATTTGTTCAGCAATTTGAAAAAATTAAATCTTTTGAAAACATATCTATAAAAGGCATATATAGTCATTTATCCTCTGCAGATGAACCTGACTCATTAGATCCTAAAAGTAGTACTCAAAAACAAAGGCAAAAGTTTCAGGAATTACTAAAGCAGATTGGCGTTGATAACAATCATAATATCAAGACTCATTTGGCTAATTCTGCGGGCATGCTTCTAAACAAAGATTTTCATTTTGATATGGTACGTGTTGGACTTTCTATATATGGATATAGTCCTCTAGCAAAAAAAGATAAAACTTTATTGCTTAAACCAGCTTTATTTTTGAAGGTCAAAGTAGCTTTTATAAGGATTATTGATAAAGGTGTAAGTGTTAGTTATGGAGGCAAATTTATAAGTAATAGAAAAACTAAGTTAGCTGTATTAAGTATTGGTTATGCCGATGGCGTACCAAGAAATCTTTCAGGCAAAATAAACGTTCTTCATCACAAGAAACTATATCCCCAAGTTGGTTCTATTACTATGGATCAAATGATGGTGGACATAACAGGTTCAAATGAAATAAAAATTGGTAGTACAATGATATTGCTGGGATCTGATGGAGACAAAATAATAACTCCTCTCGATTGGGCAAGAGAATCTAATACTATTCCATGGGAAATTCTATGTTCTTTTAAAAATAGATTACCCAGAGTTCAAATTGATTAGACATTTCGATAAAATTAAAAAGTTTTGAATGTTTGCAAAAAAATTGATAATGTATAAGAACTGGAGAGGTGGCTGAGTGGTTGAAAGCGGCTCCCTGCTAAGGAGTTACAGGAGGTAACTTTTGTCGAGGGTTCGAATCCCTCCCTCTCCGTAATAAATGAAGAAATGTCTTTTGATTAATATTTTTACAATAAGTCAAGATTAATAGTTTTTAGATCATTAATAGAATTTAAAATCAAGTCAGCACCTGCATTCCTTAGATTTGTTTCATAAGAATTACGTTCTATTAATCGAGAATCTAAATGTAAATGAGGGGGCGCTATGCCAATACTTATGAATTTTTGAGATGGTATTTCCTTTCTAGCGTTGATAACTGTATTTATGTCTGCAATGGTATCACCTACATATGCAATGGGAATATTTGATGGCCCAAGTTTATTTCCAAGAAGCTTTTTTGATAACTCTATGAATCCCTTTGGATTAGGCTTGTCGGGAGCATCTCCCATAGATACTAAAGGGGGTGATTTTAGTCCAACTCTTTTTTCTAAAACAAATTTTGCAGAAGCAGACTCTGCACCACTCACAAAACCCCAAATTATTCCATTGCTTTGTAATGAATCAAAAAACTTTTTATCAACTAATAACTCCTCATTAGTTATAAATCCAGACCAATACTTACTATCTTTATTTGGATCTCCTCCAAAGTAAAACTTTTCAAAACATTTTACTATTTTTTCTCTTGGAGGAATTTTAAGCTTTAAGTTATCTCTTTTTATACATCTTTTTATAAGTTCCAAACTTAAATCCCAGTCATTATTCCAGATCCCTTCATTTTTTGCATTATCAATATCTATATAATTTGGCTCCCATCCGGAAAATTTGTAAACTGTTTTTTTTAATGAAAGTCTGTAACTATTTTCGACGCTGCGGATTACCCCATCTATATCAAACAAAATTAAACCAATATTTTTCAATTTATTTTCTTAATCGTTATTTTTAAACATTAGTATTCTTATAAAAAAAAAGCAAAGAAAAATATTCTATTTATTAGAATATGGGTCATCTAAATTTAATTATTCAAATATCCTCTGGGAGTGAGAAATATTTCATCAACTAAGGTTGTTTGAGAATTGCCAATAATAATGATTGATAACATATCAATCTCTTTAAAAGGAATGGTGTTTAAAGTAAAAAATTTTTTAGATTGATTTTCTCTCCCTACTTGTCTAGCTACTAAAACTGGAGTATCCCCATGCCTAGTTTGTAAACATATATCTATTACACTTTTTAGCTGCCAATTTCTTTCAATGGATTGAGGATTGAATAAAGCTATTACAAAGTCACCCACAAGAGCTCCTTCAATTCTTTTTTCTATTAAAGACCATGGAGTTAATTTATCGCTTAAGCTTACTATAGAAAAGTCATTCATTAGTGGTGCGCCACTAATCGCAGCAGCTAATTGAACACTGCTTATACCTGGATGTACTTCAAAGTAAGGTCGATATTCTTTTTTGATTTTTTGAAGTAATTCTAAAAGTAAACCAGCCATGCCATAAAATCCTGATTCACCTGAAGAAATTAAAGCCACTTTTATTCCTTCCTCGGCTATTTTTATTGCTTTACTGCATCTTTCTTTTTCTTCAGTAAGTTTGCTTTCAATTAAAACTTGATCACTCCTTTTTAATGGCTTAATTAAATCTAAATACATTTTGTATCCGATCCAAACAGTACATCTTGAAAGTGCTTTTCTTGCATTATTGGTTAGAAAGGAGATATCACCAGGCCCACTCCCAATAATATGTATTTCGCCATTGGTTGGATTATACTGATTTTTTGATTCTGCTACAGCTATAGTTACTGCCCCAGATTGATTTTTAAAAATTCTCTTTTCTTCTAATAATTTTGATTCTTCTCCTGCTGCAAGTAAGCAAGAGGCTTCTGCTACGGAAGGTGTGCCAATTTCCTTTTGCACGATATTTGATGGATTTGGAACAATTATTGTTGAAAGATCTTCTTTACTAAAAAACTTTATAGGCAAGTTTTTTTCTTCAGCAAGTTCTAAAATTCCTTTCTCATCTTTTTTAATATCAATAGTCGCGAATCCCGCAATTGATTGCTGTGATAAATTTCCTGAATCCAAAAAATTATTTAAAGAATTTGCTATAAATTCTTTGCTTGTATTTCTTTCACATCCAATGCCAATCCATAATACGGGCGGATGCCAATTTCTTTGATTATTTTTAAATACACTAATGTTAAATGTTGAATCTATTTTTTCAGTTTCTTTTTCATTAATTTGATTAATAATCTCACCTGATTCTGAAGTTTTCCATAAGCAATTACCAGATAATTGTTTGCAAAATATTTCTTCTTTCTTGGCTTGTTTTATTATTAGTTTTGACCAATCCTTTATATTTCCAGATCTTTTCCAACCCCATTGATTTCCAAATGCGTCAAGATTTAAGAAGCTTTGATCATTGGAATTATTAGTCTCTATTATTTCGCCACCAAATAAATTAGCAATTTGAAATGCAATATCTTGAGTATTTGACTGATGTAACCCAATTAAAGGAACTATCTTGGAACATTTGTTATCCATAACGATTACACCTGGATCCTGATCTTTAGAGGTTAAAAAAGAATTTATTATGCGTATTGATGCAGCAATAGAGCCTATAAAAATTATTAAATCTATCTCCTGCCATTTTTTAAGTAAGATTTCTCTAGGTTTTTGTACTTCAATAAGTTTATTTTCCTTTCCATCAACTTTTGAAGAACCTGCAATATATATATCTTTGACAAATTCGGTTTTTTTAAGCCTTTTTAAAATTTCTTTTGAATTATTAGATAGACCTATAGCAATTCCTTTCAAATCAGAAACTATTGATAGTTACGTTAAAAATTATATCCTGTCGCTGGATTTAAAAAATTTTCTTTGAAATATAAAAAAAAATTTAAGAAATTTATATACAATTTGAGTAAAAATACCCATAATTTAGTCATAGACTAGAATTTAACAAAATATTCATATAGTAACAATCATTAGAACATTTGTTACGTTAATGCATAACGAAAGAATCTTTGCCTTATTATTTTTGAAACGAATATCTAAAGTTCCGAAGGATTCGTTTTCTTGAACATTATCATTAAAAATAAGTTCAAGATCTGATCAATCGGCTTTAATGTCAATTATTTTCGAGGTGCTAGATGACCATCAGCCCACCAGAAAGTGGAGAAAAAAACAAAAAAGTTTTGGAGGATCCTGTTAAGGCCGATCCAAGACCTATTGATTTTGCCAAATTAGATAAGCCAGGTTTCTGGTCAAGTAAGTTATCTAAAGGTCCAAAAACGACAACTTGGATCTGGAATTTGCATGCTGACGCGCATGATTTTGATGTGCATACAGGCGATGCTGAAGAAGCAACAAGAAAAATCTTTTCAGCTCATTTTGGACATCTTGCAGTCATTTTTATTTGGATGAGTGCCGCATTCTTCCATGGAGCAAGATTTTCTAATTATTCAGGTTGGTTAGCTGATCCAACTCATGTAAAACCAGGAGCTCAGCAAGTTTGGGCAATTGTTGGTCAAGAAATGCTTAATGCTGATCTTGGTGCTAACTACAATGGTATTCAAATCAGTTCAGGAATATTCCACATGTGGCGAGCATGGGGAATTACTAACGAGAGTGAACTGATGGCTTTAGCGATAGGAGCTGTAGTAATGGCTGCACTTATGCTTCATGCCGGAATTTTTCATTATCACAAAGCAGCTCCAAAAATGGAGTGGTTCCAGGATATTGAGTCTATGCTTAACCATCATATAGCTGGTTTAGTAGGACTAGGGTCTTTAGCATGGGCTGGACATTGTATTCATATCGGAGCTCCTACTGCAGCTCTTTTAGATGCAATTGATGCAGGTTCTCCCTTAGTTATTAACGGCAAGGAGATCGCAACTATTGCAGATATGCCTATGCCGCATCAACTCTGTGATCCACAAATTATTGGTCAGATATTTCCAGGACTTGCAAGTGGGACAGGTAATTTCTTCAGTTTAAACTGGTTAGCTTTCTCAGACTTCCTTACTTTCAAAGGTGGACTTAACCCTGTAACAGGAAGCTTATGGATGACTGATGTTTCACATCATCATTTAGCTTTTGGTGTAATAGCAATCATTGGTGGTCATATGTATAGAACCAATTACGGAATTGGTCATAGTATGAAAGAAATATTAGATTCACAACAAGGAGATCCAATATTGTTCCCTGCTCCTAAAGGACATCAAGGTCTTTTTGAGTTCATGGCAGAAAGTAGACATGCCCAGCTTGCGGTTAACCTTGCAATGCTTGGATCAATAAGCATACTTGTATCTCATCACATGTATGCGATGCCTCCATATCCATATATAGCTACTGACTATATGACAGTTCTTGGATTATTTACCCATCATATGTGGATAGGTGGATTATTCATAGTAGGTGCAGGAGCGCATGCCGGAATTGCAATGGTTAGAGATTACGATCCAGCAAAACATATTGATAACGTATTAGACAGAATCCTCAAAGCAAGAGACGCCTTAATCAGTCACTTGAACTGGGTATGTATGTGGTTAGGATTCCATAGTTTCGGACTCTATATTCACAACGATACTATGAGAGCTTTGGGTAGACCTCAAGATATGTTTAGTGATTCTGCAATCCAACTTCAGCCAATTTTTGCTCAATGGGTACAGAGTATTCAAGCATCTTCTGTTGGAACTTCTCTTTTAGCAGGTACTGCAGAAGCTTTACCTCACAAAGCTTTAAGTGAAGTTTTTAATGGAAGTTTAGTAGAGGTTGGTGGAAAGGTTGCTATTGCTCCAATTCCATTAGGAACAGCTGATTTAATGATTCATCATATTCATGCTTTCCAAATTCACGTAACTGTTTTAATACTTCTAAAAGGAGTACTTTACGCAAGAAGTTCAAGATTGATCCCTGATAAAGCTTCTTTAGGTTTTAGATTCCCTTGTGATGGTCCTGGAAGAGGTGGTACATGTCAAGTTTCTTCATGGGATCACGTATTCTTGGCACTTTTCTGGATGTATAACTGTTTATCAATAGTTATTTTCCACTTCTCTTGGAAAATGCAGAGTGATGTTTGGGGACTTACTGGTGGTAATTTCGCACAAAGCTCAATTACTATTAATGGTTGGTTAAGAGATTTCCTTTGGGCGCAAGCTTCTCAAGTATTAACAAGTTATGGTCAATCCATAAGTATGTATGGTTTGATGTTCCTTGGAGCTCACTTTATATGGGCATTCAGTTTAATGTTCCTCTTTAGTGGAAGAGGATATTGGCAAGAATTATTCGAATCCATTGTTTGGGCACATAACAAACTTAAAGTTGCTCCAACCATTCAACCAAGAGCTTTATCTATAACTCAGGGTAGAGCAGTTGGCGTAACGCACTTCCTTGTCGGTGGTATTGCTACCACATGGGCTTTCTTCCACGCTCGCCTTTTCGGCCTGGGCTAATTACCTGAACTTCACCTTTTTAACTCAATGGCAACAAAATTTCCATCATTTAACCAGGGTCTAGCTCAGGACCCTACAACCCGACGAATATGGTACGGAATAGCTACCGCTCACGACTTTGAAAGTCATGATGGTATGACCGAAGAAAAGCTTTATCAGAAGCTTTTCTCTACACACTTTGGGCATCTAGCAATAATCGCCCTCTGGGTAGCTGGTAACTTATTTCATATTGCTTGGCAAGGTAACTTTGAGCAGTTTGTACTTGATCCAACTCACGTTCGTCCTATTGCTCATGCTATTTGGGATCCACATTTTGGATCTGGTATCACAGAAGCAATGACACAAGCTGGAGCTAGTGGTCCAGTAAACATAGCTTATTCAGGTCTCTACCATTGGTGGTACACAATTGGCATGAGAACTAACGAACAACTCTTCCAAGCTTCAATATTTATGAGTATTTTGGCTTGTTGGACTCTATTTGCAGGTTGGTTACACTTACAGCCAAAATTTAGACCTTCTCTAGCTTGGTTTAAAAATGCAGAGTCAAGATTAAATCATCATTTAGCTGTCTTATTTGGTTTTAGTAGTATTGCTTGGACAGGTCATTTGGTTCATGTTGCTATACCTGAATCAAGAGGACAGCATGTAGGTTGGGATAACTGGTTAACAGTCCTTCCACACCCTGCAGGATTAGCTCCTTTCTTTACTTTAAACTGGGGAGCATATGCACAAAATCCTGATTCTTTAGATCAAGTTTTTGGAACAGCTGAGGGAGCTGGTACAGCAATCTTTACTTTCTTAGGTGGTCTTCATCCTCAAAGTGAAGCATTATGGCTTACTGATATTGCCCATCATCACATAGCGATTGGAACAGTTTTTGTAATTGCTGGACATATGTATAGAAATACCTTTGGTATTGGTCATAGCCTGAAAGAAATTACAGAAGCTCATAATACAAGACACCCTAATGATCCGCATAAAGGTAGTTTCGGAATTAACCATGATGGAATATATGAAACTGTAAATAATTCATTGCATTTCCAACTTGGACTAGCATTAGCATCTCTTGGTGTAGCAACTTCTCTAGTAGCTCAACATATGGGTGCACTCCCTTCCTATGCTTTCATTGCAAGGGATTACACCACACAATCTGCTTTATATAGTCATCATCAGTATATTGCAATGTTTTTGATGGTTGGTGCTTTCGCACACGGTGCTATTTTCTTCGTTAGAGATTACGATCCAGAATTAAATAAAGATAATGTATTAGCAAGAGTGCTTGGAACTAAGGAAGCTTTGATAAGCCACCTTAGTTGGGTAACAATGTTGCTGGGATTCCATACTCTTGGAATTTATGTTCATAACGATGTTGTTGTAGCTTTTGGTAACCCTGAAAAGCAAATTCTAATTGAGCCAGTATTTGCTCAATTCGTTCAAGCTGCTCAAGGTAAGATGATGTACGGCTTTAACGCTTTATTATCTGATCCTACAAGCTCAGCAAGTCTCGCAGCTAATTCATTGCCAGGTAATCATTACTGGATGGATCTTATTAATAGACAAGATGCATTAAGTGCTTTCTTACCCATCGGGCCTGCAGATTTCTTAGTTCACCATGCTATTGCTTTAGGTCTTCATACAACTGCATTAATCCTTATCAAAGGTGCACTTGATGCTAGAGGAACAAAATTAATTCCTGACAAGAAAGATTTAGGTTATGCATTCCCTTGCGATGGACCTGGACGTGGAGGTACTTGCGATAGTTCATCTTGGGACGCTATGTACTTAGCTATGTTCTGGGCATTAAATTTACTAGCATGGGTAACTTTCTACTGGCATTGGAAACATCTAGCAATTTGGCAGGGTAATGTAGCACAATTTAATGAATCAGGAACTTATCTAATGGGTTGGTTCAGAGATTATCTATGGTTAAATTCTGCTCAACTTATTAATGGATATAATCCATTTGGAGTAAATTCTCTATCTCCTTGGGCTTGGATGTTCCTTTTCGGTCACTTAGTTTGGGCTACTGGTTTCATGTTCCTTATATCATGGCGTGGTTATTGGCAAGAATTAATTGAAACATTAGTTTGGGCACATCAGCGTACTCCAATTGCTAACCTTGTTGGATGGAGAGACAAACCAGTTGCACTTTCAATTGTTCAAGCTAGATTAGTTGGACTTGCACATTTCACGATTGGTAACATACTTACATTCGGTGCATTTGTTATCGCATCAACTTCAGGTAAGTTTGGTTAAATTTTCCTTAAATAATTTAAATCACCACTTTTGTGGTGATTTTTTTTTGTTTAATTTTAGTGTTCTAAATTAAGTTAAAATTATATAATTATTATTAAATATAAATGTCAGATATAAAACAATTAATTTCTATTATCGTCCCTGTTTTCAATGAAAGTGAGAGTATTGGTCTTTTATTGGATGAAGTTATAAGTGTAATGTCATTTCATAAATTTAATTTTGAATTGATTGTTGTAAATGATGGTTCTAAAGACAATACTCAACAAGTATTAAAAAAACTAACTCTCAAAATTAAAGAATTGTCAGTTATTTCCCTTCGCAAAAATTACGGGCAAACTGCAGCAATGTCAGCTGGCTTTGATAACTGTAAAGGCGATATAGTTATTACTTTGGATGGTGATTTACAGAATGATCCAAATGATATTCCTAAATTAATTTCAGAAATTAATAATGGTTATGATTTGGTTTGTGGATGGAGGTTTGATAGGAAAGATAAATTAATCAATAGAAAGATACCATCAAAAATAGCGAATAAATTAATAGCTCAGGTAACAGGTTTGAAGTTGCATGACTATGGATGTTCATTAAAAGCTTTTAAGAAAGAAATAATAGATGATATTAAGTTATATGGTGAACTACACAGGTTTTTGCCCGTCTTAGCAAATATTGAAGGTGCAAGAATAAAAGAAATTAAAGTTAATCATAGAAGCAGGAAATATGGATCTAGTAAATATGGAATCGATAGAACTTTTAGAGTTTTAATGGATTTACTAACTGTATGGTTTATGACTAAATTTTTAACAAGACCAATGTATGGATTTGGTTTTGTTGGAATTATAAGTATTTTGACTAGTCTTGCAATGAGTTCTTATTTGGTAGTTTTAAAAATAATTGGTGAGGATATTGGAAATCGTCCGTTGCTAATGTTTGCATTAATATTGGGAATTGCTGGGGTTCAATTATTTAGCTTTGGATTATTGAGCGAACTTCTAATTAGAACATATCATGAAAGTCAAAGTCGTCCAATTTATAGAATTAGATCAATAAGTAGCACCAATCAAAATTGAATATTATTTAAATTTTATTATTAATAAAGCTGATATTTTAACCACTTCAGGAGACATATCCCTTAGGCCTTTTCGTAAAATTGATAATGTTGATTTATCAGCCAATTCTTCCGCAATTTTTAATGCTTTTAATTTGTCTTCTGTATTTCCTTGAAAAAGACTAAACATTTTATTTCTTTGAGATTTTTTATAAAATAATGAGTACTTTTTTAACTCGTGATCGTATAAAAAATTTTTTTTATTAGAGAGAAATTTATAATTATTTTTTTTTAATGTAACAGAATGAAATTTGTCTTTATTTATTAATTTTCTAAAGCTTCTTTTTTTAAAAACTAGAAGTAATATTCCTATAAAAATAATAAGTAAAATTGCGAAAAAATTTAACATGTAAAAAGTTAATAATTTTTATATCATCCAGTAATAAAATTAACACTATTTCGCAGATAAATATTAGAGTATTTAAAGATGTTTAAAGAACTTATGCCATCTGATTTACCAAGTCTTTTACCCTCAATTTTTGTTCCATTAATTGGTATAGCAATGCCTGCTGTTTTTATCGTATTAATTGGAAGATTTATTACAGCAACTGAATAAATTATTAAACACTAAACTATTAAAAAAATGAGCGACTTTCAAAAATCATTCTCAGAATCAACAAGTTCAATTAAGTTTGATGAAAAATACATAGATAATTCTGTGCAACCAAATGATATTGGTGTTGCAGAACAATGGGCCGTAAAAACAGTTGCTGATCCATGTGTTGGTAATTTAGCTACCCCAGTTAATAGTGGCTATTTTACAAAAGCCTTTATAAATAATTTGCCTTTTTACAGAGAAGGTATTTCTCCTAATTTTAGAGGATTAGAAACTGGAGCAGCTTTTGGATATCTTCTATACGGTCCTTTCACCATGACTGGCCCATTAAGAAATTCTGAATTTGCTCTAACTGCTGGACTTCTTGCTGCTATTGGAGCTGTTCATATTTTGACAGCACTTCTAGTTCTATATAACGCACCCGGTAAAGCACCTAATGTTCAACCTCCAGATGCGACTGTGAATAATCCACCAAAGGACTTATTTACAAGAGCTGGTTGGGCTGATTTTACAAGTGGATTTTGGTTAGGAGGCTGTGGGGGAGCTGTTTTCGCTTGGCTACTTGTTGGCACATTACACTTAGATACCATAATGCCAATTATTAAAAATATTTGGACTGCTGGTTAATTCCTAAAAGTAAATAAATGTAATATTTTAATTTTAAATTTAATTTTAAATTGAAATGTGAACTCTACTTACTAACGCATGGTTCTATCCCATCTGTAATTTCTAACTACTCTTCCTGCTGAAATAAGTTTAGATTTATAGTGTAATGAGATTTTATCATTAGAATCTTTGAGGGTATCTAATCCTATTCCATTTCTGCCAAAATCCTTCCCAGAGCTATGGTAATACAATCCGTCTCCCTTGTAGATTCCAATATGATCACATTTTTCTTTAACTCCAAAAAATAAAAGATCGCCTGGTATCAGAGCCGAATATGAATCTTTGTAATAAAAAAGGTGTTTAGAAAAACTTTTTATTTGAAAAGAGTCTCGAGGTATATGAATTTGATGCTTTAAAAAAGCAGTCTGAATTAATCCAGAACAATCAAAATTAGGTCCTAATGTACCTCCCCATAGGTATTCATTATTTAACTCAGCTTGATCCTTGATCCATTTTAGAATTGAGTTAATTTTATCTTTTATAATGAAGTGTTCTTTTTTTGAATTTTCAGTTTTTCCTAATTCGTATTTTTCAATAATTAATTCATCTAAATTTATCCAACAGATGTAACCATCTTCATATAGTTGAATTAGAATTCTTGAAAATTGTTGGTTAAGTTGATAAATATTTGGATAAAGTAGCCTAAAAATTCTATTTTTAAAAATTTCAGTCACTAATTTATCTTCTATTTCATTTTGATATCCAGAAATATTAACTTTTAATTTCCACCAAATAGTTTTTGAAAAATTAGTTTGTTTAAATAGTGAGATAGGATTTTCATGATTTTGCATACAATGTCCTTTTACAATTTAAGTAAAGAGATGGGTCTAGCCTTAAATGATATTTTAGGGAAAGCATGCTCTTATAATAAAGATTTTTCAAGTGAAGATATTGCCATAACTTGGATTAATTATAAAAGTGAAAATAAAAGAGTATTTAAAGGTTTTGGAACTGGTATCAATAATAAAAAAATGGTTTACCCTGCCAGTATAGTCAAGTTAGTTTACGGCCTCGCTGCATATCACTGGATTAAAAAGGGAATTTTATTATTATCAGATGAACTTATTGAAGCTGTATGGAAAATGTTGTCTTTATCAAGTAATAATGCAACAAGCTTCTTAATTGATTTACTTACTGGAACAACAAGTGGACCTTGTATTGAAGGCGAATTATGGGAAAATTGGAAATATCAAAGAAGCATAATAAACGATTGGCTACATGATTTACGTTGGGAGGAATTGAGTGGTATAAATTGCTGTCAGAAGACCTGGGATGATGGGCCATTTGGTCGTGAAAAAGAATTTTATGGATATGATAATAAAAATAGAAACGCTATGAATTCTGATTCGGCTGCAAGGATTTTGGAGGAAATTATGATTCATATAGATTATCAAAAAAATGACTTAAATTTACGAGGTTTTTTAAAAAGAAATTTAAATAAAGTTTTTCTGAAAAATGATTCCCTTAATCAAATAGATGGTTTTTTGGGTGAAGGATTACCAAAAAGCATTAATCTTTGGAGTAAAGCAGGCTTAATGTCTGAAGTTAGACATGATTCAGCTTGGTGGACTAATAGTCAATCCCTCCATACTTTATTAGTTGTTTTTTGTAATGGTGAAAAATATTCCAAAGATACTTCCTTCTTACCATTAATAGCAAAAGAAGTATATGAATTTAATGAGAGGTATACCATTGAGGACTAAAGTAAATCCTCTAGGTAATTAGAATCTAATTTATCAGTATAGGCTTCATAAGGTAACATCATAACCTCTTCAAAATCTAAATCATTCATAATCCATTCTTTATATTCTGCTAACAAACTTTTTCTATCGTTATTATCTAATTCATAAATACGCAATGCTGTATTTTTAAGATTTTCTTTAATTAAATTTTCAATTTCTTTCTTTCTCATTTTATGTTAATTCTCCTTCCAAAATCACTCTTCTTATTGTTGACAAGGCAATTCCCGTTTGTGATCTGATTGATCGATATGAATATCCCTCATTACGTAATCTGATTACTAAAGATTCTTTTAATGGACTTATTTTGGGCCTTCCTCCCAGATTATTTCCAGATAATTTTCTGCGTAACAGTTGTTCTTTTTTCCTTTCACCTAAATTTTTGTCTTCTAAATTATCTAATTCATATAAAATCCTAAAAATTGAAGAATTTGCTTTAGAGGATTCATTAGTCGAAAAAAAACATGTCAAAGTTCGCAATTTAATATCCTTATCAATAAGTTTATTTATTGTCCTCAAACATTCTTTTTTACTTCTAAATGCTCGATCAAGCTGAGTTATTATAAATTGATCGCCTTTAGATAAACAATTTATAGCTTTATTGAGTTGGGGTTTGATTTCTTCATCTAAACTTATAAATTCAGAGAAAACTAAACTACAGCCTTCTTCCTTTAAAACTTTTATTTGATCTTCTAAATATTCATATTCATTATTAGTAGCTCTAGCATAACCTATTACTTTAGAGTTTTTATTTTTTTCAGATAGTAAAAGATGTTTTCTTTTAAATTTGAAAGACAATGTTTCATTACATATATTTTTTACTGTATCAATAAAAAAATAAAAAAACACTTTTTTGGATAAGAATCCTTAACATAATTGATATTTCTTCTCGTAGGTTTTATATAAGTGTTCTAATAACTGTTATAAAAAAACGTTCTAGAAAAGGTTTTAAAACAGTATATAGAACAAAAATAATATGTTAGGTAGTAACTTGAACTAGGATTTTTAAAAATTATCGATGAACTAGTAAAATTTATTTATTGACTTCTATGATTGATAGGCCTCATTTTTGAAATTATTAATAGTTAATTCAAAATGTTTTTAGTAAAATAAAAATACAGGCTAGAAAAAATTAATTTGACTAATAATTCCAATAGTTTAATTTCAAAACCTGATTGGTTAAGAGTAAAAGCTCCGCAAGTTGAGAGAATTGGGAATACTGCAAATTTGTTAAATGATTTAAATCTCAATACTGTATGTCAAGAGGCAAGTTGTCCAAATATTGGAGAATGTTTTGCAAGTGGCACTGCCACTTTCCTTATAATGGGCCCTGGTTGTACTAGGGCATGTCCATATTGCGATATTGATTTTGATAGATCTAAAAGAGAATTAGATCCAACAGAACCATATCGTTTGGCCGAAGCTGTTTACAGAATGCAACTTAAACATGTTGTAATCACATCAGTAAATAGAGACGATCTTGAAGATGGTGGCGCATCTCAATTTTTTGAATGTGTTTATCAAGTAAGAAAAAAATCGCCTGAAACTACTATTGAGCTTTTAATACCTGATCTTTGTGGCAATTGGAAAGCGCTTGAAAAAGTTCTGGATTCAAATCCAAACGTTTTAAACCATAATATTGAGACTGTGTCTTCGTTATATAAAAAAGTAAGGCCTCAGGGTAAATATGAGAGAACTCTTGAGTTGCTTAAAAGGACCAGAGAATATTCTCCCAAAGTTTATACAAAGTCAGGTTTTATGCTTGGTTTAGGGGAAAAAAATGAGGAGGTTTTAAGTCTTCTTAAGGATTTAAAAAGTAATTTCGTTGATATTGTTACTATTGGCCAATACTTATCTCCTGGCCCAAATCATTTACCTGTTCAAAAATTTGTGAGTCCTTCAAAATTTAATTACTATAAAGTTTTCGGGGAAAAAGATTTGGACTTTATGCAAGTAGTTAGTTCTCCTTTAACTCGTAGCAGTTACCATGCTGAAGAAATTCAAAAACTTATGAAAAAGTATCCAAGATAGTCATTTTTATTTATTTGAATCTATCCATTCATTTAATTTCCATTCAACTAGATCATTTTTAATCATTGGATCATTCTTAATGATTTTTAGTGCATTTTTATAATTATTCATCTCAAGAATGAGTAATCCGCCTTCCCCTGGCCGCTTTAACTCATCAACTAAAAAACCACTTTTTATATTAATTCCCTCTTTTTTTAATTTTTTTATCCAATCAATATGTTCGTTAATTATTTTTTGTTTTAAATCATGATTAATTAAGTATTCTTTTTTTATGATTTCAGTTTTTATAAAGAAAGGCATTTACATTTTTTTTATGCCAAGCATTTCTTCTTCGCTTGGGGGAACTATTAATTTGAAAGTTTTCTTATAATAAGACCAATTTTCAATTATTTTGGCAGCCTTTAAGCTATTTGTTTTTGCTCGATATTCTCTAATAATTTCCAATAATATATCTTCCTGTTTTGATGAAGTTATTTTATGAATACTAACTATTTCCTTGTTAACTTTATTACTTAAATCGTTCTTCTCATCGATTATAAAAGCTATTCCACCAGTCATGCCCGCACCAATATTCCTTCCTGTGGAACCTAGAATAACTACTTTACCACCAGTCATGTATTCACAACAATGATCACCTGCTCCTTCTGTCACCGCTATCGCACCACTATTTCTTACTGCAAATCTTTCTCCCGATTTTCCTAATGCAAATAATTTCCCACCCGTTGCTCCATAAAGACAGGTGTTTCCTAAAATAACCTGCTCGGAGGAAGTTTTTTCTATTTTTGGTGGAATTATTGTGAGTATTCCTCCATTCATTCCTTTACAAACATAATCATTAGCTTCTCCGATTAATTGAACATTCATTCCCTTTAATAAAAAGGCACCAAAGCTTTGTCCGGCATATCCTTTGAAATTTAAGTTGAGTTCGCCATTGAAGCCAGTGTTGCCGTAAAGTTCTGCGATTTCGCCTGATATTTTCGCACAAACACTTCTATCTGTATTTTTTATCTCAATTTCTTTATTTATTATTTCGTGATTTTTAATTGAATCTATAAATTCAGTATCAGATAAAAATTCGTCTTCTAATACAGAACCATTACTATGGGCAGTTTTTGAATGTTTTAACCATGATCTATCAGGGGATGAGTGTTTATTTACTAAAGAAGAAAGATCAATATTAGAAGTTTTTGGAAGATCGATATTTCTTGCAGAAAGAAATTCTTGATTACCAATAAGTTCTTCCATATTAGAAACACCGATACTACTCATTATCTGTCTTACTTCTTCAGCAATAAACAAGAAAAAATTGACAACATTTTCTGGAATACCTTTAAATCTTTTTCTTAATTCTTCTTTTTGAGTGGCAACTCCAACAGGACACTTGTTTGTATGGCAAACCCGAGCCATTATGCATCCTTCAGCAATCATCGCTACAGATCCAAAACCATATTCTTCAGCACCTAGTAAAGCAGCAATAACTACGTCCCAGCCAGTTTTAAGACCTCCATCAGTTCTCAAAATTACTCTTTCGCGTAAGTTATTCTCTAGGAGAGATTTATGAACCTCAGCAACACCTAATTCCCATGGTAAACCTGCATGTTTAATAGAACTCAGGGGTGAGGCACCTGTACCTCCGTCATGGCCAGATATTTGAATTACATCTGCATTAGCTTTGCTTACTCCAGCAGCAATAGTGCCTATACCAATTTCAGAAACAAGTTTAACGCTTACTTTCGCTTTTGGATGAACTTGGTGTAAGTCGTGGATAAGTTGAGCTAAATCTTCGATTGAATAAATATCATGATGCGGGGGAGGAGATATTAAAGCTACTCCAGGTTTACTATTTCTTAGTTTTGCGATGTAAGAATCAACTTTTGGACCAGGCAATTGTCCCCCCTCTCCGGGTTTTGCACCTTGAGCCATTTTAATTTCGAGTTGTTTACCACTTCTTAGATATTCAGGTGTAACTCCAAATCTTCCTGATGCTATTTGTTTAATAGCTGAGCATGCGGTGTCTCCATTTTCTAAGCCTTTAATAAATGGCAATGTCGCTGACTGAGTATTTTCATCGATATCATTTAAAACATTAAAACGAGCTGGATCTTCTCCCCCTTCTCCACTATTACTTTTTCCACCAATTCTATTCATTGCAACTGCTAAAACTTCATGCGCTTCTCTGGATAAAGCACCTAAACTCATTCCTCCAGTACAGAACCTTTTGCAAATTGAATCAACACTTTCAACTTCCTCTAATGGAATACTTTTTCTTTTTGAATTAATTGTTAGTAAATCTCTAAGAGATGTTGTCGGTCTATTACTAATAAGTTTTTTGTAAGTTTCAAAATGATCGGATCCTGGCCCTCGTTTTACCGCTGAATGTAAAACTTTGGACATCTCTGGGTTATTGGAATGATATTCTCCATTATTTCTAAATTGTACAAATCCTAAAAATTCTAATTTCTTTAAATCGATTTCTGGATAGGCTTTTGTATGTATTGAGAGTGTTTCATTAGTTAATTCTTTTAATGTTATGCCGGCTATACGACTTGTTGTACCATCAAAAGCAATTTTTATTAAGTCAGATCCAAGGCCTACAGCTTCAAAAATTTGTGCACCATGGTAACTAGATAAAAGTGAGATGCCTATTTTTGAGAGAATTTTTCTTAGACCGTCTTCTAGAGCTTTTTTAATATTTTCTTGAACATCAACTATTGATAATGGATTTATTTTTTTGCTATCAATGAGTTTTTGTGTTTTTGGGTGTTTTAACCAGTGTCTACCTGCTTCGAAGGTCAACCAAGGGCAAACTGCACTTGCTCCATATCCAATTAAACAAGCTAAGTGATGCGTGCTCCAACATTGACCGGTCTCAATTATGAGAGATGCTTTTAGCCTGATTTCTTTTTTTAGAAGATAATGATGAATTGCTCCAACAGCAAGTAAAGGCGGTATAAAAGTCTTTTTAGGATTAATTCCCTTATCAGAAATGATAATTAAAGAGCAACCTTCTTTTATAGACAGCTCACTTTGTTTACAGATTGCTTTTAATTGGTTCTCTAAGCCTTGAATACCTTCCTCTAAATCAAACAAACTTGAAATTGTCTGAGATTTAATTTTTGATTTTTTGATGGAAATGAGTTCTTCCTCATTAAGAATCGGACTTTGTAAATGAACAAAAGGTTTAGCATCTTTAATTTCAAATGGTGTACATCTTTCACCTAGATGCATCTCTAAGCTCATTACAAGTTTTTCTCTGAGAGGGTCAATAGGAGGATTAGTAACTTGCGCAAATCTTTGCTTAAAGTAGTCGTATAAAATATGTGGCTTAGATGAAAGAACTGCTAATGGAATGTCGTCGCCCATGCAATAAGTAGGCTCCTTAGCTAATGAAGCCATTGAATCTAAGATTAGGTCATTATCTTCCGCTGAAAACCCGTATGCAGTTTGTTGTTGCAACAACTCAAGGTCTTTTAGTTTGCAGTCTTTAATCCATTCATTATTTTCAATTTTTATAGTTCTATCACTAAGAAGATTTTTATAATCATGCCTTTGAGCAGCTTCAGATTTTACTTCCCAATTTCTTAGGATTCTATTCTGGTGAAAATCAACTGCCAACATTTGTCCCGGTCCTAATCGACCTTTTTCTATTATTCTTTCTTCTTCAAGATCTACTACTCCTGTTTCAGAACCCATTATTACAAAACCATCATTTGTGATTGAATATCTTGCTGGTCTTAGGCCATTTCTATCAAGGGTGGCTCCGACAAAATTTCCATCAGCAAATACAAGGAGAGCTGGACCATCCCAAGCTTCTTGTAGGCTTGCAGAATATTCATAAAAAGCTTTTATATCTTCTCTCTGCTCAAGTTCTGGTTGATCTCTAAATGCTTCAGGGACAAGTTTTAATAATGAGTCAGTAATGGGCTGACCTGAACGAATATTGATTTCAAGAGTTGCATCAAGATTTGATGAATCACTTTTGTTTACATCTACAATGGGCTTGATTTCATTAGATAACTCCCCCCAAAAATTATCTATATGTGTTTCTGAAGCTTTAGCCCAGTTGATATTACCTAAGAGAGTATTTATTTCGCCATTATGACCCAGAAATCTCATGGGTTGAGCTAGCGGCCATTTTGGAAGTGTATTAGTACTAAATCTACGATGATAAACAGAAAATGAAACTTTAAAACTCTCTTCTTTTAGATCTTGATAAAACTCGGATAATATTTCAGAGCGAACCATACCTTTATAAACAACTGTTTGAGAACTTAGTGAGGCAAAATAAAATTCACAATCCCCAACATCGTTTTTGAAGGTTTCTCTTATTTTTTTCTCAATTCTTTTCCTTAATTGAAATAAAAGCCTTTCAACATCATGATGATCTTTCTTTTCTATATAAAGAATCCACTGACAGATGAATGGAGCATTTGCTTTAGCTAAAGGACCCAAGATTTCATTATTAACTGGTACTTTTCTCCAGGATGTTTTCTTGACTTTTAATTTTTCTGCTTCTTGATCACATATTGATTTACATACTTCAATTTTTTCTTTTTTGTTAGGCATAAAAACCATGCCTAAACCTCTATTAAATTCTGGATTATTTTTTAGATTACTTTCCTCTTCTAGATATCCCCAAGGAATTGAACATAAAATCCCTGCTCCATCTCCTGAATCACTATCTCCACCACAACCTCCTCTATGTTCCATGCAGTTAAGGCCTTTAAGAGACTGTTTTAGGATCCAATTGCTTTCAATCCCTTTAATATTTGCTATAAAACCAACTCCACACGCATCTTTTTCCCCAATTATTCCATTTGGGGAATAACTATCTTGATATGGGCCAACGATTCTTTTGATACTCTCTCCCATAGATTATTTAATTCTATTTAGTTATTTATGTATTTCCATTATAAAAATAAATATGAAAATAAATCTAAAGATAATGAATATTTACCAAAGAATTTTAATTTGACAAATTTTAAAAAAAATATAATTAAAAACTTTTAGTTGGTGCTCTTAAGAGGTTATGATAGTTTAATGTTTATTTTTATCTAAATTTAATAGATGCCCACCATCTCGCAATTAGTAGGTTCAGAAAGAAAACGTCTGACAAAGAAAACAAAATCTCCTGCATTAAAGTCTTGCCCTGAGAGAAGAGGTGTATGTACAAGAGTCTATACATCAACTCCAAAGAAGCCTAATTCAGCTTTGAGAAAAGTTGCTAGAGTTAGATTAACTTCTGGTTTCGAAGTAACAGCTTATATTCCTGGTATTGGACATAATTTGCAAGAACATTCTGTAGTATTACTTAGGGGTGGAAGAGTCAAGGATTTGCCTGGAGTTAGATATCATATAATAAGAGGAACTTTAGATACGGCTGGAGTCAAAGATAGACGTCAATCCAGATCTAAGTATGGAGCAAAAGCTCCAAAAGATTAATTTGTAAACATCATTTTTTTTAAAACATGTCACGTCGTAATGCAGCAGTAAAAAGACCAGTTCTTCCTGATCCTCAATTTAATAGTCGTCTTGCTTCAATGATGATTTCTAGATTGATGAAACATGGTAAAAAATCTACAGCTCAAAGAATATTGTCTGATGCGTTTTCTTTGATAAGCGAAAGAACAGGTGGGAATGCAGTGGAATTATTTGAAAAAGCTGTAAAAAATGCTACTCCTCTTGTCGAAGTTCGAGCAAGAAGAGTTGGTGGTGCAACATATCAAGTTCCTATGGAAGTTCGTCAAGAGAGGGGTACAGCTATGGCATTAAGATGGCTTGTTACATTTTCACGTGCAAGAAATGGAAAAAGCATGTCCCAAAAACTTGCTGGCGAGTTGATGGATGCAGCAAATGAAACAGGCAGTGCCGTAAAAAAAAGAGAAGATACTCATAAAATGGCAGAAGCTAATAAAGCTTTTGCACATTACAGATATTAATTTCATCAAAAGGTACTTAAGTAGTTTATTATTATTAAAGTTTGCTTTTAAGGTGAACTATACTTATCAAAAATTATTTTATTTGGAGCTTTAAAATTGGCACGCGACTTTCCCCTAGAACGAGTAAGGAATATAGGTATAGCCGCTCATATTGATGCAGGTAAGACAACAACAACTGAAAGGATTTTGTTTTATTCAGGTGTAGTTCATAAAATAGGAGAGGTTCATGATGGTGCTGCTGTAACAGATTGGATGGCTCAAGAAAGAGAAAGAGGAATAACTATTACTGCTGCTGCAATATCTACTAGTTGGCAAGATCATAGGATTAATATTATTGATACTCCTGGACACGTTGACTTTACTATCGAAGTTGAAAGATCAATGCGTGTCTTGGATGGAGTCATAGCTGTATTTTGCGCAGTTGGCGGAGTTCAGCCTCAATCCGAAACGGTTTGGCGTCAAGCAGATAGATACTCAGTTCCAAGAATGGTTTTTGTCAATAAAATGGACAGAACTGGTGCAGATTTTTTAAAGGTTAATAAGCAAATTAAAGATCGCCTAAAGGCAAATGCACTTCCGATCCAGTTACCAATCGGTGCTGAAGGTGATCTCACAGGCATTATTGATTTAGTAGCCAACAAAGCATATCTTTACAAAAACGATTTAGGTACTGATATTGAAGAAGCACAAATTCCATCTGACATGGAGGAGGAAGCTGCTGAGTGGAGAAATAAGTTAATGGAAAGTGTTGCAGAAAATGATGAAGAGTTAATAGAAATATTTCTTGAAACCGGAGAATTATCTGAAGAACAACTGAAAAAAGGTATTAGAGAAGGGGTTTTAAAACATGGATTGGTTCCAGTACTATGCGGTTCAGCATTTAAGAATAAAGGTGTTCAACTTGTATTAGACGCTGTAGTTGATTATTTGCCTGCTCCAGTTGATGTAAAACCAATACAAGGTGTTTTGCCAAGTGGTAAAGAAGATATTAGACCTTCAGACGATAATGCTCCTTTTAGTGCTCTAGCATTCAAAGTGATGTCAGATCCCTATGGCAAACTAACTTTTGTAAGAATGTATTCAGGAGTTCTTTCAAAGGGAAGCTATGTTATGAATTCTACTAAGGATGCTAAAGAGAGAATTTCTAGATTAGTGATTCTTAAGGCTGACGAAAGAGAGGAGGTTGATGAATTGAGGGCTGGGGATTTAGGAGCTGTATTAGGTCTTAAGAATACAACAACTGGTGACACTCTATGTAACACAGAAGATCCAATAGTTTTGGAGACATTGTTTATCCCTGAACCAGTGATCTCGGTGGCTGTTGAGCCAAAAACTAAAGGCGATATGGAAAAATTATCAAAAGCTTTAACTGCTTTGTCTGAAGAGGATCCAACTTTTAGAGTAAGTACAGATTCTGAGACAAACCAAACAGTTATTGCAGGTATGGGTGAATTACACTTGGAAATCCTTGTTGACAGAATGTTAAGGGAATTTAAAGTTGAAGCAAATATAGGAGCTCCACAGGTTTCATATAGAGAAACTATTAGGTCTAGTTCTAAAGGTGAAGGTAAATATGCAAGACAGACTGGAGGAAAAGGTCAATATGGTCATGTAATCATTGAAATGGAACCTGCTGAAGTTGGTAAAGGTTTCGAATTTGTTAACAAAATTGTTGGAGGAGCTGTACCGAAAGAGTACATTGGTCCTGCATCCAACGGAATGAAAGAAACCTGTGAATCGGGCGTTCTTGCCGGTTATCCACTCATTGATGTAAAAGTAACACTAGTCGATGGTTCGTTCCACGATGTAGACTCATCTGAAATGGCCTTCAAAATTGCAGGTTCGATGGCTTTTAAAGACGGGGTTAAAAAATGCAATCCTGTCCTTTTAGAGCCTATGATGAAAGTTGAGGTCGAAAGTCCTGAAGACTTTCTTGGATCTGTAATTGGTGATCTCTCTTCTAGAAGAGGTCAAGTAGAAGGACAATCTGTTGATGATGGATTGTCTAAGGTACAGGCCAAAGTGCCCTTAGCCGAAATGTTCGGTTATGCCACTCAACTCCGATCAATGACTCAAGGTCGGGGTATATTTTCAATGGAGTTCGCAAATTATGAGGAAGTTCCTCGTAATGTTGCTGAAGCTATCATTTCCAAGAATCAGGGCAACTCCTGATCTCTAAACTAAAACACTCTTAAACCCTCGATTCTTTAATTCAAAATGGCTCGCGAGAAGTTCGAAAGGAACAAACCACATGTCAACATAGGTACTATTGGCCATGTTGACCATGGAAAAACAACACTAACTGCTGCTATTACAAATGTATTAGCTAAAAAAGGTCAAGCTCAAGCTCAAGACTATGGAGACATTGATGGTGCTCCTGAAGAAAGGGAGCGTGGCATTACCATTAATACGGCGCATGTCGAATATGAAACTGAAGGCAGACATTATGCTCATGTCGATTGCCCAGGACATGCTGATTATGTGAAAAATATGATCACAGGGGCCGCCCAGATGGATGGAGCTATTCTAGTTTGCGCAGCGACAGACGGTCCTATGGCTCAAACAAAAGAGCATATTCTTTTAGCTAAACAGGTTGGAGTTCCTGCTCTTGTAGTTGCTCTCAATAAGTGCGATATGGTCGATGATGAGGAAATTATTGAACTTGTCGAAATGGAAATTAGAGAACTGCTAGATAGTTATGACTTCCCTGGAGATGATATTCCTATAGTTCAAGTTTCAGGTTTAAAAGCTCTGGAGGGTGATTCTACTTGGGAATCAAAGATTGAAGAATTAATGAAAGCAGTTGATGCTAGCATACCCGAACCAGAAAGAGAAGTTGATAAACCATTCTTGATGGCAGTTGAAGACGTTTTCTCAATTACTGGTAGAGGAACTGTTGCTACTGGAAGAATTGAGAGAGGTAAAGTTAAGGTTGGAGAAGAAGTTGAAATAGTTGGAATAAGAGACACAAGAGTAACGACTGTTACAGGAGTAGAAATGTTCCGAAAACTTCTTGATGAAGGTATGGCTGGCGATAATGTTGGTTTACTTTTACGTGGTGTCCAGAAAGAAGATATTGAGAGAGGAATGGTTCTTGTGAAGAAAGGATCTATAACGCCTCATACTCAGTTTGAAGGAGAAGTTTATGTTCTCAAAAAAGAAGAGGGCGGAAGACATACTCCTTTCTTCGCAGGATATAGACCTCAGTTCTACATCAGAACAACTGATGTGACCGGTCAAATAACTGCATTTACCTCTGATGATGGCTCTAATGTTGAAATGGTTATGCCAGGAGACAGAATTAAGATGACTGGAGAATTAATTTGTCCAGTAGCTATTGAACAAGGTATGCGATTCGCTATTCGTGAAGGTGGACGTACTATTGGTGCTGGAGTTGTTTCTAAAATTCTCAAATAATAAATTTGAATTTTAAGAATTTAACCTCAATCACTTAATATAGATTAGTGGATTAGGGTCATTTTTAATCAATGACCCTCACTAATAATCAATCTGAAATTATGACTGCATCTATTGCACAACAAAAGATAAGGATAAGACTAAAAGCATTTGATAGAAGAATGCTCGATTTATCTTGCGATAAAATAATTCAAACTGCTGATACTACTTCTGCTTCAGCAATAGGTCCAATACCTCTACCAACAAAAAGAAAAATTTACTGTGTCTTAAGATCACCTCATGTTGACAAAGATTCAAGAGAGCATTTTGAAACAAGAACTCATCGAAGAATAATCGATATCTATAGTCCTTCAGCAAAAACTATTGACGCTTTGATGAAGTTGGATCTTCCTAGTGGTGTAGATATAGAAGTGAAACTCTGAAATACCCAAAAACTACTTAAATTGATTAAAATAAAAATAAATGTTATTTAAATGGGAGAACTCTCTGTAAGGGAATTACCTATATTTCCTTTGCCAGAGGTAGTCCTTTTCCCTCAAGAGGTATTGCCTTTACATATTTTTGAATCTAGATACAGAATTATGCTTCAATCTGTCCTAGAATCAGACTCTATGTTTGGAATCGTCAAGTGGGATCCAAACACTAAAAGTATGGCAAATATTGGATGTTGCGCTCAAATAATTAAACATCAAACTGCAGATGATGGAAGAAGTAATATTATCACCCTGGGACAACAAAGATTTCAAATTTTAGAAATCACTCGTTCAACCCCTTTTTGTTCCGCTATGGTTAGTTGGATTAGTGATGATAATGTTGATAATCTTCATAATTTAGATTCTCTAAAAGATTCGGTGACTGAAGCACTTAGTGATGTTATTAACCTCACTAGTAAATTAACTAATACCAAAAAGAAACTACCCGATAAATTACCTAATAATCCTATGGAATTATCTTTTTGGATAGGAGCCCATTTGGGGGGTCCTGTTGCAGAAGAACAGCAAAGACTTCTAGAGGAAAGAAATACTTATACTCGTTTGCAAAGAGAATATGAAATGCTTGATCATACAAGAAAACAACTTGCTGCAAGAACAGCTTTGAAAGAAAGTTTTCCTGATACAAAAGAAAATTAAATGTTTCAATTGCTATTACCTTTTTTTTTACTGGCTTTATCCCTTTTTACTTTAACTATCATCTGGAGAATTAAAGCTAGAAAATTTATTTCTTCTACTACAGTTGCATCTGCATATGATGCTTGGACCGAGGATAAATTACTTGAGAGATTGTGGGGAGAGCATATACATTTGGGTTTTTATCCCTTAAATAAAAGAAATATTGATTTTAGAAATGCTAAAGTTCAGTTTGTTCACGAGTTAGTAAAGTGGAGTGGCTTAGATACATTGCCAAAAGGCTCCAGAATTCTGGATGTAGGTTGCGGAATAGGAGGAAGTTCTCGAATTCTCGCAAAAAATTATGGGTTTAATGTTACTGGAATCACAATTAGTCCTGCTCAAGTAAAAAGAGCAAGAGACCTTACCCCATTGGGACTCAATTGCAATTTTCAAGTTATGGATGCTTTAGATTTGAAATTTGAAGATGGATCATTTGATGCAATTTGGAGTGTAGAGGCAGGTGCACACATGATCGATAAATCTAAATTTGCAGATGAAATGCTCAGAACTTTGAGACCTGGGGGGTATTTGGCATTAGCTGATTGGAACTCAAGAGATTTAAGGGCATACCCCCCATCCTTTTTTGAGAAGTTGGTTCTTAAGCAGTTGCTTGAGCAGTGGGTACATCCTAATTTTATTAGTATTAATGAATTCGGTGACATACTTAGAACTAATAAAAATAGCGCAGGAAAAGTTGTTTGTGAAAATTGGAATACTTATACTAATCCTTCATGGTACGACTCTATAATTGAAGGCATTCGAAGACCTTTTACAATTTTGTCCCTTGGTCCATTAGCTTTAATAAAATCAATTAGAGAAATCCCAACAATTCTTCTCATGAATTGGGCATTCAGAAAAGGTTTAATGGAGTTTGGAGTTTACAAATGTAGGGGATAATTAATGTAATTCCACATTTTCAGAAAAATAATTTCCAAAATCTACAAAGTTATTACAAAGTGGTTTTAAACGATTTTTTAGTTCGATAAAATTTTCAATATTATTAAGTTTATTTATTTCTAAATCAATATAAATTACATATTCGCCTAACTCTCTTTTAGAAGGCCTGGATTCTATTTTACTCATATTAAATCCAAAATCCGCAATATAATCTAAAGCTTTAAGTAAAGCCCCAGGTTTATTTGAGATTAATGAGAAAGCAAAACTTGCAATATTTCCCGAATTAGAGTTTGATTCTTTGCTCAATAAGACAAATCTAGTGCAATTACCAGGGATATCATTGATAGGAAAAGCTAATTCTTTCAGTCCTTCAATTTGAATTAATGATTTTGAACCGATAGCTGCTCTGAACTTACTTCCTTTGACCATTTTGACAGCTTCTGAGGTTGAATTTGTTGGAAGAGAGATCGCATTTGGAAGATTTTCAGACAACCATTCTGAACATTGAGCTAATGCTTGAGGATGAGATAATACTTCAGAAATGATTGAAAGTTCACCATTACTAATTAATGCATGTTTTATAGGTAAAACAATTGCTTTATTGATAAATATATCTGGAAATTTCCAAAGAGCATCTAGGGTGGCTGTAACTCCGCCTTCTACAGAATTTTCAATAGGAACAACAGCAGCATCACAATTGTTGTAGGCTATTGACTTAATGACCGAATGTAGCCCGTTACATGGTACAAATATAGGTGTCTGAAAATTGGCAAGCTTTGATAATATATGAGCTGCTTTTTCTGCGTATGTACCCTTAGGACCTAAATATGCAACTTGTTTGCTCATGATTAATTGTAAGAAAAAAAAGGAATCAAATAAGCATTGGAGGGATATAGAAAATGCTTCTGTCTTTTGATGCAAAACAAAAACTAAAGCTTTCTGTAACAAGAAATAAAGAATATCTTTCTAAGTATCTTTTGGAAGAAGAAAGAGTTGTTGGAGCAATGCTTGACTCCAAAAAATTGGTACCTGAAGGTGAAGGAAGGTACAAATATACAGTAACAAGTTTTAAAGTTTTTCAATTAGATATTAACCCTGTTGTTTCAATTGCGGTAGAGAATAAAAATGGAATTTTAAAAATGAGTGCTCTTGAAAGTAAGTTGGATGGATTGGGGATTATAGATGATTTTAATCTTATTCTAAAAGCGAATTTAGAAGCAACTGATATTGGATTAGAGGGAGAAGCGCTTTTAGGGGTTTCTGTAAGTCAACCTCCTCTATTGAAGTTAGTACCAAAGAAAATCTTAGAATCTACTGGTCATTCTGTGTTAAATGGGATTTTGTTGGGTATAAAATCAAGAGTTCAACAGCAATTAGTTAACGATTTTTTAGATTGGTGTGAATCAAAGAAGATTTGACTTTTGTAAAAAACTTTTCCTATGAAGATTAGTTATTCCATTTTCTTTGATAATTGAAAGATGTTCTCTGGTCCCATAACCTTTATTTTTGAATAATAAATAACCTGAGTATTTTTTTTCTAATCTTTCTATTAAATTATCTCGAAATACTTTTGCAACTATGCTCGCGGATGCTATAGCAATAAATTTTGAGTCTCCTGAAACAATATTTTTTTGAATCCCATTCCATGGTCTTAATGATAGAGGGCCATCAATTATTACTTCCGATGGCTTCTCTTTTAATTTTTTCAGAGCTCTTATCATTGAAAGTTCAGTCGCAAATCTGATTCCAAGCTGATCAATTTCTCTTGTTGAGGATTGCCCAATTCCATAATCTGAGGCAAGCAATAAAATTTTCGGTAAAAGTAATTTTCTTTTTTTGGGGGTTAATTTTTTACTATCCTTTACACCAAATTGTTTTAAAGCAAATTTATTTTTTTCGGTCAATACTACAACTGCTGAGAAAACTGGACCAAAAACTGCTCCTTTTCCAACTTCGTCTATTCCAACTTCGTATCTTTTATTCAATACTTGCTGATGATCTTCTCCTTTTTTTTCTTGCATTTTTAATATCTTCAATGAGTTCAATTTCATCATTTTTATCTAAAGATGCAACTTTATCATTCTCATTAATTTCTTTTTGTAAATAATCTTTGGAATTTGCATTTGCTTCAATTTCAATCTCTGTGGATTCTATAGATTTTGATGATTTTTTTGTTTTTTTCCCTTTTGTTTTTTTATTATCTAAAGTTTTTTCGTTTTCATTATTATCCTTCAAGCGCACAAAATTATTACTAGTGAGATATTCTTTACCCAACTTTATTAGTGGGTTAATACCTAATTGACTGAAAACAATTTTTTCATCATTCGTGAGATCAACAGTAATAATATTTTTTTCTTTTGAATTCTGTGTATTCAAATGATTATTTTCTTTTTTGATAAGAGAATCTTCATTATTAAGGTTCTTGTTATGAAGAAATTCATTTTCAGATATTTCTTCTGGTTTTTCAGTTGATTGGGAAGTATCAATATTTAAAGGTTTTAAGTTGTTTGATTTATCAGGAGTCTCTTCTATATTTTTAACTTTTAGATTAGAAGTTTCAAAATTCAATTTATCTTCAACATGGCCTGTACCATCGCAAGAAGAACATTTCTTTCCAAATAATTCATATATATTTTGACCTTGTCTTTTTCTGGTTAACTCAACTAAACCTAATTCAGTAAGCTGAGCTATCTGAGGCCTAGCAGTATCATCTTTTATTGCAGAAGTAAAATGCTCGAGTAATTGGAATTGATCTCTTCTGGATTCCATATCTATAAAATCTACAACAACAACTCCACCAATATTTCTTAATTTCAATTGTCTTGAGATTTCTACAGCTGCTTCGCAATTCGTCCACAAAACAGTTTGTCTTGAGTTGGCTGATCTTGTAAATGACCCAGAGTTTACATCAATTACTGTTAGGGCTTCAGTTGGTTCAATTATTATATAACCTCCGGAAGGAAGATCTACTCTAGGTTGAAGAGCTTTTTGTATTGCTTTTTTAATTTCATACGTTTCTAAAATATGTTGATTTAAATTATTATCGTGATATTTAATATCTACATTTGAGTCATAATTAATTAAAAAATCTTTTGCCCTTTCAACCGAAAAATTACTATCGATAATTATCTTTTTAGTTGAAGATTGAATATAGTCTCTTAAAATCTTAAGTGAGAAATCATCATCTCGTTTTATTAAATTTGGAGGATTTGAAGTCTCAGAAGCTTTTATAATATTTTCCCATTGTTGTATTAAATTTTCTAAATCTTCAATAAGTAGTTCTTCTTTTATCTTTTCCGCCTCTGTTCTAAACAACAAACCTGTGCTGGGAGGTTTTATTAAAACCCCAAGAGCTTTTAAACGGCTTCTTTCTGTTTCTGTATTTATTTTTCTGGAAATATTCACACCTTGTCCATATGGTTGCAGTATCGAGTATTTCCCAGGTATTGAAATACTTCCGGTAAGTCTAGGCCCTTTAGATCCTGTGGGTTCCTTTATTACCTGTACAAGAACTTTTTGTTTTGGTTCTAATAATTCAGTTATTCCGAATGTTCCTTTTTTTAGTCTTAATGGACCAAGATCTGATACATGGATAAATCCATTTTTCTCACTTTCACCAATATTTATAAAGGCGGCATCAATTCCAGGGAGAACATTTTCAACTGTTCCTAAAAAAATATCGCCAATTTGATATTGGCCTTGTGCGACGATTAATTCATCAACTCGATCATCTGTGAGTAGTGCTGCTATTCGAGCCTGCTCAGCGATGATAATTTGCTGAGACATATATTTTGTACTGAAAGGTTTGTATTTTGAAAGTCATCTAATGTAAAAAGACTTAATTTTTAACATGTATGTAAGCAATTATTCAAAGCTAAGATTATTTACTTTTTAAATTAAAGTTAATAGAAATTAGATTCTTCTATATGTAGGCTTTAGACGACTTTCAAACAATTGGAAATTGAATTCATAGCTATGATTATCTTTTGATTTAACCATAACTAGAATAATATTAACATTTAATCACCACTTAAGCACGTTGATCAATTATTCTAATATTGATTAAATATTTTTTTCTCAAGTGGTTCAAGTAAACGAAAACTATTTAAAACTCAAAGCTGGCTATTTATTTCCTGAAATTGCTAAAAGGGTAAAAAAATACTCCCAGTCAAATCAGACTTCAAACATAATTAAACTTGGAATAGGAGACGTTACAGAACCGTTACCTAAGGCCTGCATAGATGCTATGGGTAAAGCTTTAAATGAAATGGGTACATCTGAAGGCTTTATGGGTTACGGACCAGAACAAGGTTACTCTTGGCTTAGAGAAAAAATATCTGAGCATGATTTTATCTCAAGAGGTTGTGAAATTTTACCTGAAGAAATCTTTATTTCAGATGGTTCAAAATGTGATAGTAGTAATATTTTAGATATTCTTGGAAAAGATAATTCAATTGCTGTAACAGATCCTGTCTACCCTGTTTATGTAGACAGTAACGTTATGACAGGAAGAACTGGCAATGCTAATGAAAATGGTACTTATCAAGGATTGACATATCTCGCAATTAATGAGGAAAACGACTTTCTGCCAGAAATACCAAAAAATAAAGTTGATATCGTATATCTTTGTTTCCCGAATAATCCTACCGGTGCAACTTTAACTAAAGAAGACTTAAAAAAGTGGGTTGACTATGCTCTTCAAAACAAATCTTTAATACTTTTTGATGCAGCTTATGAAGCATTTATTCAAGACAATCATATTCCTCATTCTATATATGAAATTGAAGGTGCTAAGGATTGTGCTATAGAATTTAGATCTTTCTCAAAGAATGCAGGATTCACAGGGGTAAGATGTGCTTATACAGTTGTACCTAAAAAACTTTTAGGATTTAGTTCAAAAAATGAGGAAATAGACTTATGGCCTCTCTGGAATAGACGACAATCTACAAAATTTAATGGAGTTAGCTATATAGTTCAAAAAGGGGCAGAAGCTGTTTATTCGCAAGAAGGAAAGAAAGAAGTTAGAGGTTTAATAAATTTTTATATGGAAAATGCAAAAATTATGAAAAACAAGTTACAGATTGCAGGATATAAAGTTTATGGTGGAGAAAATGCTCCATATATCTGGATCAAAGTCCCTAACAAGATGACATCTTGGGACTTTTTTGATTTCCTTCTTCAAAAAGTTGGTGTTGTAGGCACACCTGGGAGCGGTTTTGGATTATCAGGGGAGGGTTATTTTCGTTTATCAGCATTTAACTCTAGAGCAAATGTCATTGATGCAATGGAAAGAATAATTAATATATAATTGTTATGAGGAATATTTATTAATTAAATGTTATCTATAAATTTAGAGCAAAATTTAAGTACTAATTCAGTAGTGCTTGAAAAGAAACCTACTGAATTAAAAAATAAATCTCCAAAATATAAGGTTTTACTCCATAATGATCCGGTCAATTCTATGGAGTATGTCACTATTTCTCTAAGAGAAGTTGTTCCTCAATTAAGTGAGCAAGATGCTATTGCAATAATGCTAGAAGCTCATAATACAGGCATCGGATTGGTAATTGTTTGTGATTTAGAACCAGCAGAGTTTTATTCAGAATCATTAAAATCGAAAGGAATTTCTAGTTCCATTGAAAAAGAGGATTAAAATGTTAAATTATTATTTTGAATGAGCTAATTTTCTTTCAGATAAGGGACGTACTTTTAAAGATTCTTTTAATGAAGACTTTCCATACTCTCTTTCGAGAATGTTAATAACTGTTTTACCAAATTCATCTTCTTTATTATCAAAAGCTTCTAGGCAAACTTGACCAAGTTTTTCCCCTAGAGCTCCTGGATTCCATAAAAGTTTTCTTGCTGTCCAAGGCATCATGCTCATTGGATTATAATTAGGCTTTAAAATTTTATGATCTAGGGCATACTTTTCAAGGAGAGTGTGGGGTTGCAATCCTATAAAAAATATAGCTGGATCTACTAAACCTTTACCAAAAATATTTTCTAATTCTCTGTGATAAGCAATAGTTTGTCTTATCGTGCTTGGCGTTTCATCAAAAACATTAAAGGAATAATTAACTGAAACATGATTCTTGAATCCTGATTTGACCAGCATTCTACAATTATTTAATACCGTTTCAAGGTCATATGCTAACCTCATTTTTCTGACAAGTTCTTGAGATCCTGAAGTAATTCCTATTTCAAAATAACTCATACCTGTATCCACCATAAGCTGAGCAAGATCAGCATCAATATTATCCGCTCTGATATATGCAGCCCAATGAATGTCATCCCAACCTTGGTCTTTAATGGCTTGTAATAATGCTTTTGCATCTTCTATATGTTTTTTGGCTGGAATAAACTGCGCATCTGTGAACCAAAATCCCCTAACTCCAAGATCATATAATTGCTTCATTTCTTTGATTATTTCATTGACAGGATTAACACGAACTTTTTTACCCTCTACAACTGTGTAAACACAGAAACAACAATTATGAGGACAACCTCTTTTTGTTTGCACCCCTACATAGTATTCTCCACCCTCTATGTACCAATTAAATTCTGGCCAGATGGATTTAATAAACTTATAGTTACATGCAGTTTTCAAAGTGCCAGATGGTTGTTCATGAATTAGTTTGTTCCTAGGTTTCTGGCCAGCAAGATAACATCTCTCTTCCTCTATAGAATCATTTCTAATAATTTTTTCTATGAGATTTTCTCCTTCTCCAACAGAAATAACAGTTCCTTTTGGAAGTAAATCTCCTAATTGTTCGTAAAAAACGCTAACAGCTCCACCTCCCAAAATTACTTTTACATCTTTGTTGTATTTTTGAGCTCTTTTTAATCCCTTCTTGACTAGAGAAGTATTTCGATATATTTCTCCATAATGAGATGCGATTAATTTCAATCCGCCCCATGAACCTCTAATTTTTTTAAAGATATTTTTAGAATAGAAAACCTCAAAAGAGTTTTGCAAGGGATTTCCGCTTCTACCATCAACAGGTGCATAAATTTGTATATCTCTCCAAGAAAAGATTATTAGATGAGGTCTAAACTGATCAATTTTTCTAACTAAATATTTGGAAACCTTATTAGATGGAACAATGGCTAGATCAATAAATTGTTGCTCAATGGCTGGAAAACATTTATGAATATGATCGGCTAAATAAATAGGCCCTATAGGAAATATTGGGTTACATGGAAGTCTTACAGTAAGAATTTTCCCATAATTTTTTTTACGGAAATTATTTTGATTTAATTTTTTGAACTCTAAATTAAATTTCATGTCATGAAATTATTATCAGTTTATCTTCATTAAGAATCTAACTATATTATTACCAATTTGGCGAAATTAAAAATTTTTTAAAATGCTAATGAAAATTTATTTAAATTCAAAGATCAGAAATCATATAAATCCAGCATACTTTAAGGAGTTTTAGTCCATCAATCCACCTGGATATATTTGGTGCTCCAGATTTTCTTGCATAATATCTCACAGGATAATTAAGTATCTTAATATTATTTTTTGCTGCTTCAAAAATTATTGTGAAATCTCCAAATGGGTCAGATTTGGAGTCCCAACTCCCATTTTTTTTCATAAGTTTAAAGAATTTTCTTGAAAAAACTTTTGTTCCACAAAGTGAATCTGATATTGGCTTATTAATGAGTATTGATAAAAATATTGCAAAGAGTCTATTTCCTATATAGTTAGCCCATCTCATTGCATCCTTTTCCATTGGGAAAGTTGTTCGGGCACAATTAATTAAAATATTTTCATTTTTTGTTGATTCCATTATTGCTGCAACACTATCGTTAATATCTACAGTGAAATCACTATCAATTATGGCAAGGGTTTCACCAGAAGAAATATTAAATCCCTCTACAACAGCATTTTTCTTCCCTTTGGAAGTTTGTTTTAAAAGAGTTATTTTAAAAAAATCTGCGTAATTTTCTTTTAATTCTTTTAGCATCAAATATGTATTATCGTTGCTATTCCCTTCTACAAATATAATTTCTAATTTATTTGGTATTCTTTTAAATTTATTTAATGCGTTTATTAAGAGTTTTTTATTACCAGCTTCATTTCTTGCAGGAATTACTATTGATATTAGATGATCAGAAAAATTTTCACTAAATTTATAAAAAACAATTTCTAGTTCGTAGGCTAGTTGTTTTATGATTGGTAACTTGCGAAAAATATTTTTTAATGATTGCGGAAAAAGTCTAGTTTTCAAAGGAGTTAATTTTTTTGCTTTCCATCTTATGGATCTATAGTTATAAATTTCTGCAAGAGATTCAATATCGCTTAAAGTTATTCTTGCCTGGCTAGTAGTTTCTCTAAAAATTCTTGAATCAAATTTTAACCATCTGGTAATTGGCTCCCATGCATTGCCACGGACTTTTATAGAAATCAATTCGCTATTATTTTTGAATAATTGATGAAGTTTATTATGCGTTAAGTTCCAAGTATTAACTGATTTCATCCTTTTACAATCTCATAAAGACACTTTATTATATCTGGTGTTAGTTCATTTTTTTAATATTAATATCCAGGGTTTTAAAATATCATTTTCATATAAAACTTCATAAGAATTATTATCGTTTTTTATTGCTTGAACTTTAGTTGTCCATGCTAATTCTGATTTCTTTAGCTGATCAACGCCCTCTAAAAACTCTCCAAGTTTTGGAGTTAATAATGAAATTCTAATAATTTTTGATGAAGATAGAGAATTATTAATTCCTGCTTTATCAACTTTTATAGGTTGGTTTTTTACTATGTCAAAAGATGAAATATATTCCATTTGTTCTCTTATCTCTCTTGATCTATCGGTGAATAATCCTGATTGCAAAAGAAATGAAGCTAGTAAGTAGGGACCAATTATGAGAGTTATTAATATTTCTTTAAATGATTTTTTGTATTGTATTAATGACCAAGATAATCCGAAAAACAATAAACCAAGAATTATCAATGTATTTTCCTTGAAGTTAAAGTTACTTATTTCTTTGAAAAAAAAATAATAAGTGAAAGTTAGAGTAACAATAAATAATGGAATTATTTTAGAAGTAATAAATATAGAGATTCTATAAAATCTCTCAGAATTAAAAAGATACCTTATGCCTGCATAAGTATTTAGTGCAAAAATAGATGTGATTTGTAAAGGATAATAGGGAGTTTTCGTAGAAAAAATACTTAGAATTAAAATCAATAAGCAGGGGAAAAAGGTAAGAATGTATTTATTTTCTTTATTGCTAGAAAAATTTCGTATTGTGCCAATAATTCCAAAAATACTCCAAGGTAGAAATGTTACGGGAATATTCCAAAAATAATAATAGAAAGGATTTGTAAAATTATTTTTGTTAGAAAGGACGGTAAACTTTTCAAATAAGTAAAAAATAATATTTTTTTCTAAATAAGGGTTAATAGAGACTGCCCAAAATGAGTATGGAATAAATCCGATTAGTAGTCCAAGCCAAAAGTATTTACTGAAAAAAAGATTCTTTTTTTTATATAAGTATGGTGATAGTGCTAGTAAAGGGACAAATACTAGAAAAGTTTTCATCATAAAGGATAAACCAATCCAAATACCAAAAAACAGAATATAGAATTTGTCGTCGTCATTGTTTATTTTGACTAGAGAATATAATCCAATACTTACTAAGCATGAAAAAATGATATCTTGAGTTGCTAAGTGTGAGTAATCAAACCATAGATATGTAGTAGAGAGTATGAGTGGAGATATAATTGCATATTTTTTACTGAAAAATTCTTCATGTAATTTGTAAGTTATAAAGAGCATCAATATTGCTGTCGCTGTTGTAGGTAGATATGCCGAAAACATATTACGCCCAAAGATGACTTGTGACTGTGCAATTAAAAACTGTAATCCTATTGTTCTATCTAAAACATACTGATCCAACCAAAGTGGAATTGTCCAGTTCCCTTTATCCAGTATCCATCTAGCTTGAAGTGCATAAAATCCCTCATCAAAAGCAATGTAACTTCTTTTGCCAAAATAAAATATGAGAGGAATAAAAATAAATAATTTGAATAATTTCTTGAATTTTAAAATTTTATTATTCATTCTTTTTGTAAATTTGCTTTTGAAATGCCGATAATTGGAATTGAACCAATGACCTACTGTTTACGAGACAGTTGCTCTGCCGCTGAGCTATACCGGCAATACAATAATTCTGATAATTTCATATAGACTTAATTTTATAATTTAAAGAATTTATGTCAAAAATAGATCCTGAGTTAAAAAAGAAATTATTAAAGGAATCTCAGGCTCCTTTCAATGGATTAAGGAGAATATTATGGATAGCTTTTAGTGGCTCCGCATTTTTGGGGCTACTAATAATGTTTTTCAAAATGTCCAGTGGAAGTGCGCTTCAGCAGAATAACCTTCTTATTCAATTGGGTGCTTGTATTTTATTTCCTTCTTTATTATTTTTGATAGGAAAAAAGATTGATTAGTTAGATATTAATTATTGAGTTAATGTTCTCTTTTTAGTAACAAATTTGAAGGCTTCGATTATATCTCCTTCAATCCATGAAGAGAATTTATCGCAGCCAACACCACATTCAAATCCTGTATTTACTTCTTTTACGTCATCTTTAGATCTTTTAAGAGAGTCTAAATCGCCTTCAAAAATAACTTTATCTGCCCTAACAACTCTCAAAGAGCAATTTCGTTGAAGCTTGCCAGATTGTATATAACACCCTGCTATAGCTCCTTTGCCAACTGCAAAAGTTGCTCGAACTTCTGCTTTGCCTAATGATTCTTCTACAAGATCTGGTTCAAGTAGACCTTCCATAGCCAACTGAATATCTTCTAGGAGTTTATAAATTACTTCATATTCTCTGATATCAACATCATTAGCATCTGCTGCCCTCTTAGCTCCAGATGCCAATGAAGTATTAAAACCAATAATTACTGAACCTGATGCGGCTGCAAGATCTATATCTGTCTCAGTTATTTCTCCTGGAGCGGAGAGTAGAACTCTTACTTGAACTTCATTTTTAGGTAATTGTTCTAGTGATCCCAATATCGCTTCAACACTACCTTGAACGTCAGCCTTAAGGATTAAGTTTAACTCTTTTAATTCCCCATCATTTGCTTGAGTTGATAATGATGACAAGCTAACTCTTCTAGAAGCCATTTGCTGAGCTAATTTTGTAGCTCTAGCATCTGAAGCTCTGTCTCCAACAACTGCTCTAGCAGTTTTTTCATCTGAGTAAACTTCAAATTCATCACCCGCTGTTGGTACTTCACTAAATCCTAGTGCCTCCACCGGGAAAGATGGACCTGCCTCTTTAATTCTATTACCATGTTCATCAACCATTGCTCTAATTTTTCCAAGTACCGAACCTGCAGCCAAAACATCCCCAGATTTTAAGGTGCCATTTTGAACTAATAAAGTAGCTACAGGACCTTTGGCTTTATCAAGGTGTGCTTCAATAACGGTACCTTTAGCGGTTCTGTTCGGGTTAGCCTGTAAATCTTCAACTTCTGAGACCAATAAAATCATTTCGAGTAATTTATCAATATTTTGTTTTTTGATTGCACTTACTGGCACCATGACAGTATCGCCTCCCCAATCTTCTGCAATTAATTCTTTATCTGATAGTTCTTGTTTGACCTTATCTGGTGATGCTCCTTCTTTATCAATTTTATTTATAGCAACAACAATTGGAACCTTTGCAGCTCTTGCATGACTAATAGCTTCAAGTGTTTGGGGCCTGCAACCATCATCTGCTGCTACTACAAGAACAGCTACATCAGTGACTTTTGTTCCCCTTGCTCTCATGGCCGTAAAGGCTTCATGACCAGGTGTATCAAGAAAAGTTAATTTTTTCTTTACAGATTCGTGCTCAAATTCAACTTGATAGGCTCCTATGTGTTGAGTTATTCCTCCTGCTTCACCAGAAGCAACTCTGGATTCTCTGATGGAATCTAAAAGACTTGTTTTTCCATGATCTACGTGACCCATGACTGTAATTACAGGTGGTCTTTTTATTAAACTATCAATATCATCAGATTCAATCATATCGACTGTTTTTTCTGCAGCTTCTTGAATATCATCTTGCAAAACAGGTACTCCAAATTCTTCAGCTACAGTTTCGATAGTTGTTAAATCAAGTGATTGAGTTACAGTTGCTGTTATTCCTTTGAAAAATAGAGATTTGATTATCTCTGAACTTTCAAGACTTAATTTATCAGCTAATTCTTGAACTGTTAAATTATCTTCGGGAACTATTATCATCTCTGGTCTTACTTGTTTCGCCTCTTTGGCAGCCTTTAATTCCATAGCTCTTCTTTTCTGCCTTTGCCGTGTGGTTTCTTTCTTCTTCTTTTTAAATTGTTTTATAGATTTTTGAGATTTAGTTTCATCAGACTTTTCTTTCTTTGGGCGGGCCAAACTAGCTGATAATATTGAAATTTTCTCGCCTGAGTATCCACTGGTTTCAGATGTTAATGAATCATCATTCTCACCTATGATGTGAACTTTTTGTCTTTGTTTCTGGGGATTTTTATTTCTTAATGCTTCTAGTTTGGCACTGTCATCCCAATCTGTTTTGCCTGTTTTTTTGGAAGTATTTGAAAATGATCTATGAGGAGACTTTTTGGTGCTTGGAGAATCAGGACGGCTATTAGGAGATTTCACCTTTTGCTTAGGTGATTCGATATTTTGTTTTTCGTTTTTCTGTATCCCTAGTTTTTCTTTTTCAGATTTATTTGTTTTTTGAAGTTGCAATAGTTCATTAGGTGATACTGGCTTCCTTATCCCAGATGACTTTTGTCCATTGAATTTAGAACTTTGCCTATTAAAATCACCTTGTTTAAACGAACCTCCTTGTTTGAAATTCTCACCTGGTCTATTAGGCATACCCGGTCTATTAGGCATGCCCGGTCTATTAGGCATCCCAGGTCTATTGGATGCACCAGGTCTGTTGGTCATCCCAGGTCTGTTGGTCATCCCAGGTCTATTAGATGCACCAGGTCTATTGGATGCACCTGGTCTATTAGACATGCCCGGTCTATTAGGCATACCAGGTCTGTTGGGCGCATTTTTTTTGAAAGTAATGTTTTGCTTATTATTTGAATTTTGCTTATTAGGATTTCTCTTAAGATCGTCTCTTCGTATTGGAGCTCCTACAAGCTCAGGGGGAGTTATTTTACTACTGAAATTTTTTGATTTAGGTTTGTTTGCATCTTGAGTAGGTTTGTTTGATAGTTGTTTTTTCCCCCCTGAGTTGTAGATGTTGTTTGAAGATTCATTAGTTTGAGCATTATTCTTATTATTTTTAGGCTTTGCAATTAATTGAATAGGAGGTTTTACTGCACTTTTTATAGGTTGGGTTGTATCACCTCGAGAAGTTTTTTTATTTTGGTTGAAATTTTGTAAAGGTTTAGCCTTTATATTTTGATTAGTAAGATTTCCTTGAGACTGTTTGCTGTTAATAAAAGAGGCTTTATTAAGATCTTTAGTTTGATTTGAGGTTGTTTTTAGACTTTCAGGCTTATTTAGAGGCTTTATCAATAATGGCTTTTTATTAGAATTATCATTTAGAGGATTTCCTGTTGCAGAGGAGGTTGCTGGAGATTTATCTTCTGTGTTTTGTTTGTAATTATCTTTTTTAATTGAAGGTTTATTGATAGAGAGTATTTTTTTATCTGAATTCTTCCTATTAAAAAGATTTTTGATTTTTTTTGCATCCTCTGCACTTATTGAACTGCTATGGCTTTTTACTGAAATTGAAAGTTTTTGAGCGGCATCCAATATATCTTTATTTTCCAGATTTAAGTCTCTAGAAAGTTCGTAAATTCTGATTTTATCGCTGATAGTCATTTAATCTGATTTTTATTCTTTATTTAATTGAAGAGGATATAAATTCATTATATTCCCTTATTGGGTTAGTGATTGTAGCTTGCAATTTCTTTTTCAAAAATATCAATAAATTCAGGTTCTAAAAATGTTTTTAAAGCTTTTTGAAGCTTTTTTTTGATCTTGGAATCTGAGTAACATTTTATTGACTTACAAATGTATGCTGATCTTCCCATTCCCTTTTGAAAAGTTATGCCTTGCCTGTGATCTTTTGTAATCTTAATAAGATTTTTCCTATCGTATGTTTTTCTACACGAAATGCATATACGCATCACAGGGGCATGATGTATCATCCTTTTCTCTCCTCTTTTGAGGACATTTCACTTTCTTGAATTTCCTCCAATTGATCATTATCTGAGAAAGTTTCTCCTTCGTATTGTTCTTCTCCATATTCTTCATCATCTTCAGGAAGAGGATAAAGCTCCCTTAATCTTGCATCTTCTGCGGCACGTTCAGCTTGTTCTGCTTCTAATCTTAATTCAGCTTCTCGCTGAAGATTTTCTTCATCTTCCCGTTGAGTGATTAATTCAGAGACTGCAGCATCTTCTGCTTCTTGATCATATTCATGTGAATTCTTAACATCAATCTTCCAACCAGTTAACCTTGCGGCAAGTCTTACATTTTGACCTTCTCTACCAATTGCGAGACTTAATTGATCAGGAGGAACTAATACGTGCGCATGCTGTCCTTCTGGATCAACTAGTCTTACTAGATCAACTTTTGCAGGACTTAAAGAATTTAAAATATACTGAATTGGATTAGAAGACCATTTTATAACATCAATTTTTTCTCCTCTTAATTCATTAACTACTTGTTGAATTCTTGCTCCTCTAGCTCCGATACAAGCGCCTACGGGGTCAACTTCTTGCTCGACACTATCAACTGCTACTTTTGTTCTAGGACCAACAGCTCTTGATGGCGGATTTGCTTCTCTGGAAACAGCAACTATTTTAACTGTACCCTCTTGAATCTCCGGTACTTCATTTTCGAATAAATAGACAACTAAACCAGCATTTGCTCGACTAACAAAAAGTTGTGGTCCTTTTCTAGCTATTTCACTAACTTCTTTCAAAAATACTTTGAACGTTGCGTTTGCTCGATAGTTATCATTTGGTAATTGATCTCTCTTAGGAAGTTCAGCTTCTACTTCTGGTCTCCCAATACCTGAACTAACTCCCATAATCACTGATTGACGCTCAAATCTTATAACTCTTGCAGTTAAAACAGGATCCTCTAAATCTGCAAATTCTTCTTGGATCATTTTTCGTTGTTGATCTCTTAATTTTTGTGCTAATACCTGCTTGGTTGTTGATGCCGCCATCCGCCCAAAATCCTCTTTTTCTGGAGTGACATCTAAAACAACTGTGTCACCTACTTGAGCATCATCAGCAACTTGTTTAACTTCTCCAAGAGATATTTGATGATCTTCGCTCTCGACTTCCTCAACAATTATTTTGCTCGATAAGATTCTATAACCCTCTTCATCTAAGTCTAATCCAACATCAAAATTACTAAAGTATTCTTCATCAAATGGATCTTCATTAACACCTATGTAAAAAGTTCTTCTATATTTTTCGTACCCTTTTAATAAGGCTTCGCGCAAGGCTGCTTCCACGACATTAGGAGGTAACTTTTTTTCCTCACTAATATCTTCAATAAGATTGTTTAAACCTGGGAGAATAACTAATGCCATCTATGATGGGAAATTTGGATAATGATTGAAAAATAATTAATCTTTTAATGTACAAAGACTAATCCTTAATACTTCAGTAAAAGGGATTCTTTTAATTTTACCCTTTATGTTAATGGCTAAAAAATCTTTAGACTTTTCATAAAGTAAACCATTCAGAAATTTTATTTTTGAATTCTTTTGGTTTAACTCAACATTAACTGGAAAACCCTTAAAAGTTTTGAAGTCTCTTTCTGAGGTTAATTCATCACTGACCCCTTGACTACTAATTTCTAAGACATATGAACAATTTAAAAGATTTGAGTTTTCTATTTCTTTAGATACTGGGCTATTAAATACAACACAATCATCTAAAGAAATCTCGTCTCCATTAGTTTTTTTTATTATAATTTCAATAACAATTGGATTAAGATTAGTTTTTAGATTTAAACTAATTAATTGTAAACCCCATTCTTTTGCTACTTTCTTTAATAAATTTTCAAGTTGTCGTATTTTTTCTTTATTCAAATTCAAAAGTCTAATTTAAATAATTTTCACATATTATAAATTAGTTTTTCTATAAAAAATTCAAAATTTGTATTTTATGGATGTAAACAAAAAAACAACGATAATTTATTTCTTGAATTAGATTTACTAAAAAAATTATAATCTACTTACTATAAATGAAATTGCTCAAGATTAAATTAAATGATTTAATCAAAATATCCATTATTCTTTGTTTTTGTTTAGTTAACTTCTTTCAAGAAACTGAAGTTTTAGCGTTGAATTCTTTTGAAAACCATAATTTTGTATCCTCTGCAGTTAAAAATGTTAGCCCTGCTGTTGTGAAAATTGATACTGAGCGATTGGTTGAAAGGCAACAGTTTGATCCAACTTTACTTGATCCTTTATTAAGGGATTTGCTTGGGGAACCTGGTATCTTCCCAGATAGAGAAAGAGGCCAAGGTTCTGGAGTCATTATCAATGATAATGGTTTAGTTCTCACAAATGCTCATGTTGTAGAAAGAGTGGATGAAGTTTCAGTAACCTTGGCAGATGGAACAATTTGCGATGGGCAAGTTTTGGGAACGGATTCAGTCACTGACTTAGCTTTAGTAAAAATTAAAGAATCAACTTATTCTAGTTCTGCACCACTTGGGAATTCTGAGGATCTTGAAGTTGGAGACTGGGCAATAGCTCTTGGAACTCCATATGGTCTGGAGAAAACAGTTACACTAGGTATAGTTAGTAGCCTCCATAGAGATATTAATAGTCTAGGATTTTCAGACAAAAGACTTGATTTAATTCAGACTGATGCGGCAATTAACCCAGGTAATTCTGGAGGCCCACTTATCAATTCAAACGGCGAGGTAATAGGAATCAACACTTTAGTAAGAAGCGGCCCTGGTGCAGGTTTGGGTTTTGCAATTCCAATTAATTTAGCTAAAAATGTTACTGATCAGCTTCTTAAAAATGGAGAAGTTATTCATCCCTATTTGGGAGTCCAATTGATTTCTTTGAATCCTAAAATTGCTAAAGAACATAATAAAGACCCTAATTCATTAGTTCAATTACCAGAAAGAAATGGAGCATTAATTCAATCAGTGATACCTAATAGCCCTGCTGAAAAAGCTGGGTTAAGAAGGGGCGACTTAGTAATAGCAGCCGAAAATATTTCTATAGATGAACCTAAAGCTCTGCTAGATGAAGTAGAAAAAGCTCAGATAGGTAAAGTATTTCTACTAAATGTTTTGAGAGATAATAAAGAGATAGAGATAAATATTAAACCAGAACCCCTTCCAGGTTTGACATAAATCACCCATTGAAATTTAATTATCTATAAACCTAGGAAAAAAGATTTTGGATACACAAACACAAATGAAACAAGTTGTTGCTGATGCAGCAATTAACGAGGTCAAGAGTGACATGATACTAGGATTAGGATCTGGATCTACAGCCGCGCTTATGATAAGAAGTTTAGCTAAAGAAATTCATTCAGGAAAATTGCAAAATATTAAAGGAGTTGCAACTTCCTTCCAGTCAGAAGTTTTGGCTTTAGAGCTCGATATTCCTCTTGTTGATTTAGCTTCTGTTTCTCAAATCGACTTAGCTATTGATGGAGCTGATGAAGTTGATTCCAGATTTCAGTTAATAAAGGGTGGAGGTGCATGCCACGTTCGAGAAAAGTTGGTAGCATCTAAAGCTAAAAAATTATTAATTGTTGTTGACGAAACTAAACTGGTACAAAATTTAAATCATTCTTTCCCTTTACCAGTGGAGGTTTTGCCGAATGCCTGGAAGCATGTTCAGGAATTAATTTCAGAAATGAATGGAAGTTCTACATTAAGAATGGCTACTAAAAAAGCTGGACCTGTTGTTACTGACCAAGGCAACTTGGTCTTAGATGTTTTTTTTAAAAATGGTATTCAAGATCCAAAAGAGATTGAAACTAATATTAATAATATTCCAGGAGTATTAGAAAATGGATTATTTGTTGATCTTACAGATAAAGTATTGGTTGGTAAAATTGAAAACAATGTTCCAGTCGTCTATTCTCCTTCAAAACTTTCCTAGTCTTCAAATCTTATTTTTACTGAATCAGCGTGACTATCTAACCCTTCACTTTGAGCAAGATGAATAATGTCACGGCTGTTAACTTTTAAACTTTCTTTATTAAATTCTATTATTGATGTGTTTTTCATGAAAGTTTCAACTCCTAAAGAACCGCTGAATCTGGAATTCCCTGATGTAGGTAAAGTATGATTCGGTCCAGCCAGATAATCTCCTACGGCTTCTGGTGTCCATTGTCCTAAAAATATTGCACCCGCATTTTCTATCCCTTCAAGTATCTTTTCATGATCTAAAGCTAAAATTTCTAAATGCTCTGGAGCAAAGCTATTGCTTAGTTCAACACATGATTCAAGATTTTCGCAAATAACGATTAATCCCCAGTTTTTTATTGATTCCATGCAAATTTCTTTTCTTGGATGATTATCTACTATTTTGAATAGTTCTTTTAAGACTTCTTTAGCTTGTTCATCTGAAGTAGTTAGAAGTATTGAAGAAGCTAAAGGATCATGTTCAGCTTGTGCTAATAAATCAAAAGCTATATGTTTACTTAGAGCTGTTTCATCTGCAATGATTAATATTTCACTTGGGCCAGCTAAGGAATCAATTCCTGTAGAGCCATAAATTAGTTTTTTAGCAGTAGTTACATAGATATTTCCTGGACCTGAAATAACATCAACTTTATCGATTTGATTTGTTCCAAATGCTAAAGCACCAATTGCTTGAGCCCCTCCAATTCTAAAAACTTTATTGATTCCTGATAAATGTGCTGCAGCTAAAACGGCTTTGTTTACTTCCCCTTTAGTATCTCCAGGGGAAACCATTATAATTTCTTCTACACCTGCTACTGTCGCAGGTATCGCATTCATCAATACAGTACTTGGGTAAGAAGCCCGACCTCCAGGGATATAAAGACCTGCTTTTTTTACAGGTCTCCATTTTCTTTGAACTTTATCACCATGTTCACCTTTTATAATAAAAGATGATGGAATCTCTTTTTCATGGAATTTTTTGATTCTTGTATAGGCTACTTCAAGTGCTTGCTTTAAATTGCTATCAATTTTATCCCATGCATCTTTCAAATCTCGAGCGCTAATTTGCATTGGCTCAGGGTTGAAACCATCAAATTTTCTTGTATATTTTTCTACAGCTATATCTCCATTTTTTTTTACTTCTTGAAGAATTTTTTCGACAATTGAATTTATATTTTTATTGTTTTCTGAGTTAGTTCGATTAGAAATCCTTTTTAATTCTTGGATCGCTTCTTTTTTATTATTAATAATCTTCATATTCTAAATTTTCAAATTGATAGGCTTAAAGTCCAATTTACTTCACTTTATAAATTATATATGATTGATAAGTAGTCAATTAATTTGCTATTATAAAATCTTCTATTTATATACCCTCTGTGGCTAATAACAAATCAGCAAAAAAGAGAATACAAATTGCCGAAAGAAATCGATTAATCAATAGATCATACAAATCAACTGTAAGGACTTTGACTAAAAAAACCTTGGAGAATTGTGAAAAATATAAAAAAGAACCTAACAAGGATAATGAAGATTTAGTGAAAACAAGTCTTAATAAAGTTTTCAGTTTGATTGATAAAGCTGTTAAGAAAAATGTTCTCCATAAGAATAATGGAGCTAATAAAAAATCAAAAATTAACACTTTTGTAAAATCCACTTTAACAACAAAGTAAAAAGACAGAACATAATTATGAGCGATATTGAACTCATTGATTCACACTGTCATTTGATATTTGAAAATTTTGAGAGCGATATTGAAGATGTTGTTCAAAGACTACGTTCCAGAGGTGTAAGAAAATTAGTTCATGCTTGTTGTGAACTAAATGAAATTCCTAAGTTAAAAACAATATCCCATGAGTTTAGTGAAATATATTATTCGGTAGGTTTGCATCCCCTAGAAGCCAACAAATGGGAACTAAATTCTAAATCCGTCTTAAGAAAGTCAGTACAAGAAGATAGAAAAGTTGTAGCAATTGGGGAATTAGGTCTTGATTTTTTTAAAAGTGAAAATAAAACTCAACAAATTGATGCTCTTATTCCACAAATGGAGTTAGCTTATGAACTTGATTTGCCAGTAATAATTCATTGTAGAGAGGCTGCAAATGAAATGATTGAAATATGTGATGACCTCTCTAAGAAAGGGAAATGCCCTAAAGGTGTACTTCATTGTTGGACAGGAACCCCGAAAGAAATGAAACAATTTCTAGATCTTGGTTTTTATATCAGTTTTAGTGGAATAGTGACCTTCCCGAAAGCACATGAAATTCATGAATGTGCCAAAATAGTACCTAATGATAAGTATCTAATTGAGACTGACTCACCCTTTTTAGCTCCTGTTCCCCATAGGGGTAAAAGAAATGAACCTGCATTTGTTGAAAATGTTGCAAATTTTATGGCGGATTTAAGATCTACTGAATTATTTACAATTGCGAAAGAGTCATCTAAGAATGCTAAAGATTTGTTTAAATTTGACTTGTTAAGTTAACACTAAAGCTGCTAATATAAGGAATTACTGGAAATTTTCTTAATTTTTAGTTTTTACTTTCCTAATTATTGGTTATTTGGCCATTGTACTCAATTTTTTTTGTCTTAATCATTGGTTTTTTGTTGAAATCGAGACTTAATTATTGAATTTAAATTGAGAGAAAGGTTAAACAACTAGATATTAAGTAGATTTTAAGTAAATAGTAAATCTCACATAATCGAAGGTTTTCTTGGATGAGCAGTAGCGCTTTACAGGTAGCAAAAACAGCTACTTATCTACCAGATTTAGTTGAAGTACAAAGAGCAAGCTTTAAATGGTTTTTGGAGAAGGGGTTAATAGAAGAATTACAAAACTTTTCACCCATTTCTGATTACACAGGCAAATTAGAATTACACTTTATAGGTGAAGAGTATAGGCTGAAAAGACCTAGACATGATGTTGAGGAAGCAAAAAGAAGAGATGCAACATTTGCTTCTCAAATGTATGTAACTTGTAGATTAATCAATAAAGAAACAGGGGAAATTAAAGAACAAGAAGTATTTATTGGGGAATTACCATTAATGACTGAAAGAGGAACTTTAATCATTAATGGTGCTGAAAGAGTCATTGTTAATCAAATTGTTAGGAGTCCAGGGGTATATTTTAAAGATGAACAGGATAAGAATGGTCGAAGGACTTACAATGCGAGTGTTATTCCTAATAGGGGTGCATGGTTAAAATTCGAGACTGACAAAAATAATTTACTTTATGTGAGAGTTGATAAAACAAGAAAAATTAACGCTCATGTTCTTATGAGAGCGATGGGACTTTCTGATAATGATGTGGTTGATAAACTGAGGCATCCTGAATTTTATCAGAACTCGATTCAATCAGCTAATGACGAAGGTATAAATTCAGAGGATCAGGCTTTACTTGAGCTCTACAAAAAGCTTCGTCCCGGTGAACCACCCTCAGTCTCTGGTGGGCAACAGCTATTACACAGTAGATTTTTTGATCCCAAAAGATATGATTTAGGCCGAGTAGGTAGATATAAAATAAATAAAAAATTGAGACTTACCGTTCCAGATGATATAAGAACACTAACTCATGAAGACGTTCTTTCTACCATTGATTACCTAATTAACCTGGAATTGGATATTGGTGGTGCGAGTTTAGATGATATAGATCACCTTGGCAATCGAAGGGTAAGATCTGTTGGAGAACTTCTTCAAAATCAAGTAAGGGTTGGCCTTAATCGTTTAGAGAGAATAATAAAGGAAAGAATGACTGTTGGAGAAACAGATTCTCTTACTCCCGCACAACTTGTGAATCCTAAACCTTTGGTGGCCGCTATCAAAGAGTTTTTTGGGTCAAGTCAATTAAGTCAATTTATGGATCAAACTAATCCTCTGGCTGAATTAACACATAAGAGAAGAATATCAGCTTTAGGTCCTGGAGGTTTAACACGAGAAAGAGCAGGGTTTGCGGTTAGAGATATTCATCCTTCACACTATGGAAGATTATGTCCTATCGAGACTCCTGAAGGTCCTAATGCAGGACTTATTAACTCTTTAGCTACCCACGCAAGAGTAAATGAATATGGCTTTATTGAGACTCCTTTTTGGGAAGTTAATAATGGCAAAGTTAAAAAAGAGGGTAATCCTGTTTATCTTTCTGCTGATTTAGAAGACGAGTGTAGAGTAGCTCCAGGTGATGTTGCGACAGATAAGGATGGAAATATACTTGCGAATCTAATTCCAGTTCGATATAGACAAGATTTTGAAAAAGTACCTCCTCATCAGGTTGATTATGTTCAGCTTTCCCCTGTTCAAGTTATTTCAGTGGCGACTTCATTAATTCCTTTCCTAGAACATGATGACGCAAATAGAGCTTTGATGGGTTCGAACATGCAACGCCAAGCCGTTCCATTGCTAAGGCCAGAGCGTCCTTTAGTTGGGACAGGATTAGAATCTCAAGTTGCTAGAGATTCAGGGATGGTCCCCATAACAAAAGTTAATGGGACTGTATCTTATGTAGATGCTAACGAGATTGTTATTAAAGATAAGGATGGTAATGAACATTTTCATTATCTCCAAAAATATCAAAGATCAAATCAAGATACCTGCCTAAATCAAAGACCCATAGTAAAAATTGGAGATCAAGTTATATCGGGTCAAGTCTTAGCGGATGGATCTGCATGTGAAGGAGGGGAAATAGCACTTGGTCAGAATGTGCTTATTGCATATATGCCCTGGGAAGGATACAACTACGAAGATGCGATTCTCGTCAGCGAGAGGATGGTAACTGATGATTTATATACATCGGTGCATATTGAAAAATACGAAATTGAGGCAAGACAAACAAAGTTAGGTCCTGAAGAGATTACAAGAGAGATTCCCAATATCTCTGAAGAAAGCTTGAATAATCTTGATGAAATGGGAATTATCAGGATTGGAGCTTTTGTTGAGAGTGGAGATATTCTGGTTGGAAAAGTTACTCCAAAAGGGGAATCAGACCAACCGCCCGAAGAAAAACTTTTAAGAGCTATTTTTGGTGAAAAGGCTAGAGATGTCAGAGATAACTCCTTGAGAGTCCCTAAAACTGAGAAAGGAAGAGTATTGGATGTTCGCATTTATACCCGAGAACAGGGTGATGAGTTGCCTCCAGGAGCAAATATGGTTGTCAGAGTCTATGTAGCCCAAAGAAGAAAGATCCAAGTTGGAGACAAAATGGCTGGTAGGCATGGTAACAAAGGAATTATTAGCAGAATTTTACCGAGGGAAGATATGCCTTACTTGCCTGATGGAACTCCTGTAGATATTGTTCTTAATCCACTTGGAGTTCCGAGTAGGATGAACGTTGGTCAAGTTTTTGAACTATTAATGGGTTGGGCAGCATCAAACTTAAATTGTAGGGTTAAAGTTGTCCCATTTGATGAAATGTACGGTGCTGAAAAATCACATCAGACTGTTCAAGCATTTCTAGAAGAAGCTTCAAAACAACCAGGTAAAGCATGGGTTTATAATCCTGAAGATCCAGGAAAGCTATTACTCAAAGATGGTAGAACAGGCGAACCTTTTGATCAGCCAGTCGCTGTAGGATACTCTCACTTCCTTAAATTAGTTCACTTGGTGGATGACAAAATTCATGCAAGATCTACTGGTCCTTATTCTCTAGTTACTCAACAACCATTGGGTGGAAAAGCTCAACAAGGAGGACAAAGACTTGGAGAAATGGAAGTATGGGCTCTCGAAGCCTATGGAGCAGCTTATACACTTCAGGAACTTTTAACAGTTAAATCTGATGATATGCAAGGAAGAAATGAAGCTTTAAATGCAATTGTAAAAGGTAAACCAATTCCAAGGCCTGGTACTCCAGAGTCCTTTAAAGTGCTTATGAGAGAATTACAATCTTTAGGTTTAGATATTGGGGTTTATACAGATGAAGGAAAAGAAGTAGATTTAATGCAAGATATCAATCCAAGGAGAAATACTCCATCAAGGCCTACTTACGAATCACTAGGGACCTCTGAATATGAAGAAGATTAAATACCCAACTAAAAACTTTTAATTTAAATTTCCTAAAAATGACCAACAGCAACTTAAGAACTGAAAATCACTTTGATTACGTCAAAATTTCAATAGCATCTCCTCAAAGAATAATGGATTGGGGACAAAGGACATTACCCAATGGACAAGTTGTGGGCGAAGTTACGAAGCCTGAAACTATAAATTACAGAACACTTAAACCCGAAATGGATGGATTGTTTTGTGAGAAAATTTTTGGACCCTCTAAAGATTGGGAATGTCATTGTGGAAAATATAAAAGAGTAAGGCATCGAGGAATAGTTTGTGAGAGATGTGGTGTTGAGGTAACTGAGAGCAGAGTTAGAAGACATAGGATGGGCTACATAAAACTTGCTGCCCCAGTTTCCCATGTATGGTACTTGAAAGGAATTCCTAGTTATGTTGCAATTCTTTTAGATATTCCACTCCGTGATGTTGAACAAATAGTTTATTTTAATTGTTATGTTGTTTTAGACCCAGGTGATCATAAAGAACTCAAATATAAGCAATTACTTACTGAGGATGAATGGCTGGAGATTGAAGATGAAATCTATGCTGAAGATTCAACAATTGAGAATGAACCATTTGTTGGTATTGGGGCTGAAGCCTTGAAGCAATTACTTGAAGATCTTGATCTAAATGAGGTTGCTGAAGAGCTCAGAGAAGAAATAACAAATAGTAAGGGTCAGAAAAGGGCAAAACTTATAAAAAGGATCAGAGTTATTGATAATTTCATTGCAACTAATGCAAAACCAGAATGGATGGTCTTAGATGCAATTCCTGTCATACCTCCAGACCTAAGACCAATGGTTCAGCTAGATGGGGGGAGATTTGCAACTTCTGATTTGAATGATCTTTATAGAAGAGTTATAAATAGAAATAATAGATTAGCTAGGCTTCAAGAAATTTTAGCTCCTGAAATTATCGTAAGAAATGAAAAAAGAATGCTTCAAGAGGCAGTTGATGCTCTGATAGATAATGGAAGAAGGGGAAGGACAGTTGTTGGTGCAAACAATAGAGCTCTAAAATCTCTTAGTGACATCATTGAAGGAAAACAAGGAAGATTTAGACAGAATCTTCTTGGAAAGCGCGTCGACTATTCAGGAAGATCTGTAATAGTCGTGGGCCCTAAATTAAAAATGCATCAGTGTGGTCTACCAAAAGAAATGGCGATTGAGCTCTTCCAACCTTTTGTGATTCATAGATTGATACGTCAAAATATTGTTAACAACATAAAAGCTGCAAAAAAATTAATACAAAAAGCTGATGATGAAGTTATGCAGGTTCTTCAGGAAGTTATTGATGGTCACCCAATTCTCTTGAATAGAGCACCTACACTTCATAGATTAGGAATTCAAGCTTTTGAGCCAAAATTAGTGGGAGGAAGAGCGATACAACTTCATCCTTTAGTTTGTCCAGCATTTAATGCTGACTTTGATGGAGATCAAATGGCAGTTCATGTCCCCTTAGCTTTAGAGGCACAAACTGAAGCCCGTATGCTTATGTTGGCTAGCAATAATATTCTTTCTCCTGCTACTGGGGAACCAATTGTAACTCCATCACAAGATATGGTTTTGGGATCTTATTATTTAACTGCTTTGCAACCTAATTATCAGAAACCGAATTTTGGTGATAAAAATACTTTCGCGTCACTAGAAGATGTTATTTCTGCTTATGAAGATAAAAGACTTAGCTTACATGAATGGGTTTGGGTTAGATTTAATGGAGAAGTTGAAGATGAGGATGAAATGAGTCATCCACGAAAGACCGAAGATCTAGAAGACGGCTCTAGATTAGAAATTTGGAATTTAAGAAGAGATAGATTCGACTTACAGAATAATTTAATAAGTAGATTTATCCTGACAACTGTAGGGAGAGTAGTGATGAATTTCACCATCATTGATTCGGTATCTAAAACGTAATCTTTAAAAACTATTTTTCATTTATTTAAAACTCATGACATCATCAAAGCCTAAAAAAACTTCTAGAGTGCGCAAAGCTTCCAAAACCTCAAAAAAGAATAATCCAGTTACGATGCCTGCACTAGCTAAAACGCCACCATCATTCAAGAATAAAGTAGTTGACAAGAAAGCCTTAAAAAATTTAGTTTCTTGGTCTTATAAAACTCATGGTACTGCTATAACTGCAGCAATGGCAGATAATTTAAAGGATTTAGGCTTTAAGTATGCTACCCAAGCTGCCGTTTCTATTTCAGTAGATGACTTAAAAGTTCCTGAAGCTAAACAAGATTTGATAGGACAAGCTGAAGAGCAAATTTCTGCTACCGAAGAATGTTATAGACTTGGTGAAATTACAGAAGTTGAGAGACATACAAAAGTTATTGATACCTGGACTGAAACTAATGAGAGATTAGTAGATGCAGTCAAAAATAATTTCAATCAAAATGACCCTCTAAATTCCGTTTGGATGATGGCTAATTCAGGAGCAAGGGGAAACATGTCCCAGGTAAGACAACTTGTTGGCATGAGAGGACTGATGGCTAATCCACAAGGAGAAATCATTGACTTACCAATAAGAACAAACTTTAGAGAAGGACTTACTGTCACTGAGTATGTAATTTCTTCTTATGGAGCGAGAAAAGGTTTAGTTGATACTGCTTTAAGAACTGCTGATTCTGGCTATTTGACTCGAAGATTAGTTGATGTCGCTCAAGACGTAATTGTCAGAGAAGAGGATTGCGGAACAGAACGATCAATAGTTGTTGAAGCAGAAGATGGCAAATTTGGATCAAGGCTCCTTGGCAGACTTACCGCTGCGGATATTGTAGATTCCGAAGGTAACTTAGTTGTTTCTCAAAATACCGCAATAGACCCCACACTATCAGCAAAAATTGAGGCAGCATCTATCACAAAGGTTAAAATAAGATCCCCATTAACTTGTGAAGCGACTAGATCGGTTTGTAGGAGATGTTACGGATGGGCTTTAGCTCATAATCATCTGGTTGACTTAGGTGAAGCAGTAGGAATTATTGCTGCTCAATCTATTGGAGAACCAGGTACTCAATTGACAATGAGAACTTTCCATACTGGAGGTGTATCAACTGCTGAAAGTGGAGTAGTAAGATCTAAGATTTCTGGTAGAGTTGAATTCAGTTCAAAAGCGAAGGTTAGAGGTTATAGAACTCCACACGGTGTAGAAGCTAAACAAGCGGAAGTTGATTTTATTTTAAAAATAGTTCCTCAAGGAAATAATTCAAATAAATCTCAAAAAATTGAAGTTTCAAGTGGATCACTTTTATTCGTTGAGAATGGTGAAGATATAGATTCAGACATAACAGTTGCTCAGATTACTGCTGGAGCTGTGAAAAAGAGCGTTGAAAAAGCAACCAAAGATGTTATTTGTGATTTAGCTGGTCAAGTCAAGTATGACAAGGTTATTCAGCCAAAAGAGGTCACAGATCGACAGGGAAATATTACTTTAAAAGCTCAAAGATTGGGTAGATTGTGGGTATTAGCTGGAGATGTTTATAACTTGCCACCTAACGCAAGACCTGTTATAGCATCTGGAAAGTTAGTTGATAAAGGAAACGTTTTAGCAGAGGCAAGTCAATCAAGTGATTTTGGTGGAAAAGTAAGATTAAGAGATTCAATAGGTGATTCAAGGGAAGTTCAAATTGTCACAACTTCAATGTCAATAAGTAATTTTAAATTAATTGAAGAAGCTACTCACTCTGGACAAATATATAATCTTGAATCTAGTGATGGGACCTCTTACCGCTTGAATACTTCTCCCGGGAGTAAGATTAGTAATGGTGAGGTTATAGCGGATTTAACAGATGAAAGGTTTCGAACAAAAACAGGCGGATTAGTAAAATATTCCCCTGGATTAAGTGTTAAAAAAGCCAGATCATCCAAAAATGGTTTTGAAGTTAATCAAGGCGGAACATTGCTCTGGATTCCTCAAGAAACACATGAAATAAATAAGGATATATCTCTTCTAATGATTGAAGATATGAAATGGATTGAAGCGGGAACAGAAGTTGTTAAAGATATATTTAGTCAAACATCAGGAATTGTTACCGTGACTCAGAAAAACGATATCCTTCGTGAAATAACTGTAAGAAATGGAACTTTCCATGAGTGCGACGATGAAGAAGTTTTGAATAGATTTACAGAGGAAGGGAGTATAGTAAATCCAGGCGAAAAGATTATGGATGATATTGAAAATAAAGAAATTCTATTTGTTCAGAGATTAGAAACCCCTAAATGTAGAGGCTTACTATTAAGAACAGTTGAGGAATTTACTATTCCTGATCAAGCAGAATTACCTGAACTATCTCATGTTAAACAGGAAAAAGGACCACATCTTGGTTTAAAAGCTATCCAAAGGCTTGCTTTTAAAGATGGTGAATTGATAAAGTCAGTCGAAGGAGTTGAACTTCTTAGAACACATTTAAGCATTGAAAGCTTTGATGCTACTCCTCAAATGACGATTGATGTGGAGTCGATTCAAGATAAAAACGATAAAGCAATAAACAGATTAAATCTTGTAATATTGGAATCAATTCTTGTAAGAAGAGATACCATGTCTGACTCCAGTCATGGTTCAACACATACAGAATTACAAGTAAAAAATAATCAAAATGTCAAAGCAGGAGATGTAATTGCTACTACTCAAATTCTATGTAAAGAAAAGGGATTGGTTCAATTGCCAAAATTGATTGATGACGAGCCAATAAGGAGGTTAATCGTTGAAAGAGAAGAAGATAAAATCAAAATTGAGATTACTAATAAAGCTGTTGTTAAAGTTGGAGATCGTGTAGTAGATGGTGATGCTGTAAGTAAATCTGAAAAAGCTACTTCTTGTGGAGAAATTGAAGAGGTTTCTGGTAATTCAGTAACCTTAAGACTTGGTAGACCTTATATGGTTTCTCCAGATTCTGTTTTACATGTTGAAGACGGTGATTTAGTTCTTAGGGGAGATGGTTTGGCTTTACTTGTTTTTGAAAGACAGAAAACAGGAGATATTGTCCAAGGTTTGCCTCGTATTGAAGAACTGTTAGAAGCTAGGAGACCAAGAGATTCTGCAATTTTGTGTAAAAAATCTGGAGTTGTTCAGATTAAACAAGGTAATGATGAAGAATCAGTTTCTTTATCAGTTATTGAAAAAGATGATTTTGTTAACGAATATCAACTCCTTATTGGGAAAAATATAATGGTTAGCGATGGTCAACAAGTTACAGGTGGAGAGATCTTAACTGATGGTCCAATTAATCCTCATGAATTATTAGATTGTTACTTCAGCGACTTAAAGGATCAAAAACCTTTAATTGATGCAGCTCGAGAATCCATATCAAAATTACAAAGAAGTATGGTAAACGAAGTTCAAAACGTCTATAAATCCCAGGGTGTTGCAATTGATGATAAACATATTGAGGTTATTGTCAGACAAATGACAAGTAAAGTTCGTATAGAAGATGCTGGGGATACCACTCTTTTACCTGGGGAACTTATAGAATTGAGGCAGGTGGAAGATACAAACCAAGCAATGGCAATTACGGGGGGAGCTCCCGCAGAGTTTACTCCGGTACTATTAGGAATAACTAAAGCCTCTCTCAATACAGATAGCTTTATATCAGCAGCTTCATTCCAGGAGACTACTAGGGTTCTTACAGAAGCTGCAATTGAAGGTAAGTCTGACTGGTTAAGAGGTTTAAAAGAAAATGTTATTATTGGTAGATTGATCCCTGCAGGTACCGGTTTTAGCGGATTTGTGGAAGAATTAGCCTCAGAGGCTGGCCCCCATCCCGATATTCTTGCGGAAGAATCAGGTGGATATAGAAGAACTCAGAACTTAAGGCCAGACTATACAGTTGATATGCCACAATCACCGGCCGTAAACTCTTCAGCAATACTTGATGATCCTAGCGATGAAGATTTGGAAACTACACGTAACAGACACGGAATAGATCCCTCTTCCAGCAATTTTGCTGCATTTACAAGACCAAGTGCTGAAAATCAATTCTCAGAAGATCAATTACCAGATCCTGCTGCATTAGAGGGATTACAAGAGGAGGGACTACTTTCTGATGAATAATATCCATTATAATTTTTAGTTATTAGAATAAACTTTTATTAGTAATAAATGATTAAGCCAGAGATTGCCCCCAAAAGAAAATTACCTCGTTATGGTTTCCATTCTTATAATGAAAGACTTAATGGAAGAATGGCAATGATTGGATTTATAGCTCTTATTCTTACAGAATTCTTTCTTAAACATGGTCTGCTGTTATGGTGAAAACAGTTTTGAGCTAAAGTAAATATTTTGAAAAATCTTCTTGGAAGTTCTTTAAAGGATTTAGAAAATATAGCTTTAGGTTATGGTCAGGCAGCTTTTAGAGGTCGCCAAATCTATAGTTGGATCTATAACTATAGAAACAAGAATAAAAATATTGATCAAATAGAAGTCTTACCTTTAGATTTTAGAAAAAAGTTAAAGGAGGATGGTTTTAAAGTAAGTGAACTTAGTTTTCAAGAAAAAAACTTGTCTAACGATGGTACTCTTAAGCTATTACTAACTACATTGGACAATGAAAGTATCGAGTGCGTCGGCATACCTACTGAAAAAAGATTAACTGCATGTCTCTCTAGTCAAGTTGGATGCCCAATGGACTGCAAATTTTGCGCAACTGGTAAGGAAGGTTTGAAGAGATCTTTAAAAGCAAGTGAAATATTAGATCAAATTTTATTTATTGAGAATGAAATGAATAGAAAAGTAACTAACATTGTTTTTATGGGTATGGGCGAACCCTTATTGAATATTAATGATTTGCTTTTATCAATTAGGTCTATAAATGATGATTTTCAGATTAGTCAAAGAAAGATAACTGTGAGCACTGTTGCTGTACCAAGAATGATAAAAAAGTTATCAGCAAAATCTTTCCAAATTTTAGGAAATTGTCAATTTACATTAGCAATAAGTTTACATGCTTCAAATCAAAAAACAAGACAAATGATAATACCAAGTGCAAAAAACTATGATATTGAAAATATAATTGAGGACTGCAGGCAATATGTAAAAGATACTGGTAGAAGAGTAAGTTTTGAATATTTAATGTTAAATGGGATTAATGATAAATTAGAACATGCCAATGAATTGAGTAATTTGTTAAGAGGTTTTCAATGTCACGTAAATTTAATACAGTACAACCAGGTTGATGAAGTTGAATTTAAACGAGCCTCAATAAAAAATCTTCAATTATTTCAATCTAGACTTTCTAATAATGGTATTGCTGTCAGCTTGCGAAAAAGCAGAGGTCTAGATAAAAATGCTGCATGTGGCCAGTTAAGACAAAATGCAAGAAAAAAATAATATTATCTTAGAAAAAATTTTTAAAAGTCTATTAAACAGGTTATTATTGTTTTAATTAATTTTGAATCTTTGGGTTTTATTAAGACAAAAGTTTTACCTTTCGCTATCGTAGCACTTTTTGGGATTGCTTTCTTTGCAGTTAGTGCAAGAATTTGGTTGCCAGGTGATATGATGTCGCCTGCTCCCCTTAATTAATATTTTTTGTTTTTGAAAATGAAAAAGAATAAGGATCCTAATAACGAAAGCTTAGCTGAAATCGCAGTTGATCCAGATGTTTTAGCCAAAGAGTTAGCTTTAGAGATTGAAATAGATCCATTGGAGCAAATCGATGAAGACGCATTTTCAAAAGGTTTGAATATTACTGAAGAATGTACTGAAGCTTTAAAAATGCTTCAAGGTGATAGAGAAGAAAGAATTCAAGGCTTAAGAATATTTTGTGAGTATAGAGATCAAAGATCTTTCCCCCTTTTGTTACCGTTACTTGATCAACCTTGTCCTGTTGAAAGAATGAGTGCGGTATATGCTTTAGGTCGTAATCCATTCCCTGGCGCAGTTCAGAAACTCGTTAGTCTTTTGAAGAACGATGATAATGCTTACGTTAGAAGAGCAACTGCATGGAGCCTAGCAAACTACGATAACCAAATTGTTTTAAAACCATTAATAAATGCTTTAAAAAATGATGTGGCTGCAGTTCGGTTATGGTCATCTAGTTCTTTAGCTGAAATTGGAAATGTTTCTTTGGAAAATGCTCAATTAGCAGCTGAACAGCTTTTAATAAGTTTAAAGATTGATAATGAATCAGGCGTAAGAAGTAATTGCATTTGGTCATTGTGTAGGTTGTACGAAAAATTAAATAATACATTTCAAGAAAGTTTCGTTGATGAATGTACCAAAATAGCACTTTTTGATAAAGAGCCTTCTGTTATGGAAGAAGCAAAAACTGCCTTAGATTCAATGGGTATGCAAGGTTTTTATAATTAAACCTCTTAATTTTTTTTACCAGAACTCCAAAAAAATAAATTATCATACATTCAAAATAAAAATTAAAATTAATTAACTTGTACCAACTGAAACAAAATATTTTCGTTATTGTATATAAAGTAAAAGTACTTAGTACTTGAATTTAATGCCTCAAAAAACATTGAGATTCAAAATTCATCAAGACGGAAGAGTTGAAGAGACTGTTGAGGGATTTACTGGTCATTCATGCATTGATGCCACTCAAAATCTCGAAGATGCTCTTGGGAAGGTAACAGTTATGAATAAAACCTCTGATGCTTTCATCTCTAATGACAATGAAAACTTAAACCAACTAAACAACGAATCTAATGTCACATTTTAGTACTATTAAAACCCAGCTTAAAGAAGCAGAGCCACTAATTAAGGCACTAAATAATCTTGGTTATCTTATTAATCAAGAAGAAAAGTTTGTGAGAGGCTATAGAGGCAAGTTTACAGCAGTTGATATAAGTATGAATTTACCAGGTGATACTAAAGTGGGTTTTAAATGGGATAATAATTCAAATTCTTATGAATTAGTTACTGATCTTGATTTATGGAAATTTGAGATTCCAGTTGAAAGATTTATATCTAAGGTTACTCAAATGTATGCTTACGAAACAATTATTTCCAAAACAAAAGAAGATGGATACCAAATTGTTGAACAAAAAAACAAAAATGATGGTTCCATCGAGTTGGTTTTAACCAAGTGGGATAGCTGATATCAGAATATGGATTTTACAGATCCATTTAATAATCCTGAAGAAAATATTGAAATTACAGGGTGGGAGCCTGTATTAGGTGGTCAGCTAGCTGAGAAAGCTGTATGGGTTGATGAAGCTAAATGTATTGGCTGTCAATACTGTATACACGTAGCTTCAAACACTTTCATAGTTGATGAATTTCATGGTAGAAGTCGAGCTGTGAGACAAGACGGAGATAGTTCTGATGTTATACAAGAAGCGATAGATACATGCCCTGTTGATTGTATTCACTGGGTCAAGTTTGAAGAATTGGATGATTTGGAAAATAGTCTAGATAGGGATATGTTCCAATCATTTGGAAAACCTCCAAGAATGAATAAGCATTAATTTGAAAAAATGGAATATCGGAGATTTGGTCGAACCAATCTAAAGATTCCTATTTTGTCTTTGGGTGGCATGAGATTTCAAAAAAGTTGGGATCAATTAGACTTTTCAGAGATTTCAAATGAAGAACAAACTAAAGTTGAAAATATTTTAAATCTGGCAAACAAATATGGCTTAAGTCATGTAGAAACTGCTAAGTATTACGGAACTTCTGAGGTGCAATTAGGAATGGGTTTTAAAAATATTAAAAAAATCCCAAATATTATTCAAACGAAGATTCCACCAAACAGTGATCCCAAAATTTTTAAGAGAGATGTTCTGACAAGTCTTGAGAAATTGAAAGTTAAAAGAATTGATTTACTAGCAATACATGGCATTAATACCAATGAACATTTACATCAAACTATTAAAGATGGAGGCTGTATTGAAATTTTAAGGAAGATGCAAAAAGAAAATTTAATTGGATCTATTGGATTTTCGACCCATGGAAGATCTTCGCTTATTGAGAAGGTTATATCAACCAACTTATTTGATTATGTAAATTTGCACTGGTATTTCATAAATCAAGAAAACACAAAGGTTATAAATTTAGCAAAAAAGCATGATCTTGGGGTATTTATTATAAGCCCCACTGATAAAGGGGGACATCTTCATACACCTTCAACAAAAATGTTGGAACTTTGTAGTCCACTTCATCCTATAGTTTTTAATGATCTTTTTTGCTTAAGAAATCAAAACGTCCATACTCTGAGTGTGGGTATTGCAAAAGAGGCAGATTTTGATCTTCATTTAGAAGCAGTCTCTTTGTTATCAGAATCTGAGAGATATGTTCCAAAGATATTAGACAGATTGAGGCAGGAATCAATTAATGCTTTAGGTTTAGAGTGGAATCAAAATTGGAATAGAAATTTACCCAGTTGGGAATATACCCCAGGAAATATTAATATTCCAGTTCTGCTCTGGCTTTCAAATTTAATAGATTGGTTGGATATGGAAGGATTTGCAAGAGCAAGATATCAATTGCTTGGTAATGGAAGTCATTGGTTTCCAGGATGTAACGCTAATTTACTTGATGAGGATGTTTCTGAAGGACAATTATTGAAAGTTTTAGAAGGCCATATCAATCCAAAAAAAGTTATAAGAAAATTAAGAACTTTAAAAGAAAAGTTTGGTGATAACGTTGCTAAAAGATTATCAAAAAAATAATTTTATAATGGATTTTTCTCTGGTTTACCGACTTTTCTAGGGTAAATTTCAGGGCAAAGATTTTTAGGTTCAATAAGAATAATATTTCGGGTGCCTTTACTTTTTGGTAATAAAATCTTCTTTTTCTCTTTAAATTTTCCTTCTAATATTTCTAAAGTTTTATCTAGATTTTTACTTTCTTCATCATTCCATTTTCCACAATATAAAACTCCTATTCCCTCTTTTTTTAGCATTGGTAGTATATATTCTGAAACTGTTGATGGATTACTCACTGCTCTAGTAGTAGCTATATTAAAACTATTTCTCATTGACGATTGATGGGCTAAGTTCTCAATACGATCATTAATTACATGAATATTGTTTTTGAAATTGATCTCTTTAATTAAGTGTTTTAGTGCATCTGTTTTCTTTTTGGAAGAATCAACTAAGTATATTTCTGAAGTAGGATGAATTATGGCATAAGCTAAACCCGGGAAGCCACAGCCAGATCCAATATCTAAAAATTTTTTATTATCAAAATTAATGTTCGGGAAAGTTTTAAAGGGCCAAATGCTGTCAAAAACTTGAGATACCCAATAATCATCACCATTAATTAATCTCGTTAAGTTTGTTTTATGATTTAATTCTTTAATTTTAATTTGTAATTCTTGAAACATAATTATTTCTTCTTCAGTTATTAAGGAAAAAATTTCTTCTGGAATGTTTTGTTTTTTCATTTCGTTATAAATATAAATTTTTACCATTCATAAAATACATTCTATTTATTAAAAATTTATTAGAATTACAATATTAATAAAAGATTATTTTGAAAGGGGAAATTTCTTATTACAAAATTTTAGGTGTAGATGAAAATGCCTCAAATCATGAATTAAGAAAGGCATTTTGCAAACTCTCCATTGAGTTGCATCCTGATACAACTTCTTTAGAAATAGACGATGCTAAAAGTAAATTTCAAGAAGTTTTGGAAGCTTATGAAAATTTGAATAATAGTAATTTGAGGAAAATATATGATGACAAACTAAAGGAAAAATCTAGAAGCAAGGATAATAATAAAGTATTAAATAATTTAATAATCGATTCAAATAATCAAAATTTAATTGGTAACAGAAGACCTTTCTCAAATGGGGAATTGTTTTCATTATTTCTCTTATTTATTATTATTTCTATTAGTTTGATTTGTTCAATTTTTATTGCCTCTTTTACTGGCAAAGAACTAGATACAATACCGTACTGGTTAGTAAAATGATACTTTAAAAAAGTTTGTGAATTTCTCTAAAAAACCCATTAACCAACATTCACTGCAATCATTGGAATTGTGGCTTACTGATTTAGGTGCTGTGAAGGATGTTAATAATCCGTCTAAATGGTACCTTTTACTTTCTAATTGGAATGCAACTATTATTTTTGAACAAGAAGATTTAGTTGTTATTTGGGAAAGTGAAGGACAAGAAACTAAAAGACTATTTTCCTATTGTATTAATAGAGAAGATGTGGAAAATGCAATACTGCAGGGACCTTAAATTTCTATTTAAATATTGTCTAAGATTTGCCTTATTATCCAGTAACTTTTTTCTAATTGATCATCTGTTATACAGAGAGGCGGCAAGAGGTAAATAACATTTCCAAGGGGCCTAATGAATAAACCTTGCTCCATTGCAAGACTCTTTATTTCTTTCCCAATATTATTGAAATAACCTTTTTTGTTACCAATATCTAAATCGAAGGCAGCAATTGTACCGGATACCCTTATTTTTTTTATGTGAGGTAAGTTTTTAAATTTATTCAAATGAGATAAATGTTTTTCTTCAAATGAAAGGTATTTTTGTGGTTCTTTTTCTAATAAATCAAGGCTAGCGTTTGCTGCAGCACAACCTAAAGGATTAGCAGTAAAACTATGTCCATGCCAAAAAGTTTTTCTTGGGCAATCATCAATAAAGGATTGAAAAATTTTTTCTTTACATAAAGTTATTCCCATCGGTAAAAATCCACCAGTTAAACCTTTTGAAATACTTATTAAATCAGGAATGATTTTTGCTTTTTGAAACGCAAAAAGGCTTCCACATCTTCCAAACCCAGTCAATACTTCATCGGCAATTAACAAAGAATTATTATTTTTTATAACTTCTGAAACTTTTTTTATAAACTGAGGCCTAACCATATTCATTCCTCCTGCTCCTTGAACAAGTGGCTCAAGGATTACTGCAACTGTGGGAGTTTTAAGTAGAGTTTCTAATTTTTGGATCGCTTCATTTTCTTTATTTTCTACTTCTTCATCGTTCATCCAAGTTGAAGGCCATGGGACTCTTCTAACCGGGAACATAAGATTATCGAAATTCTCATTAAAAATATTTCTTTCACCTAAAGCCATTGCTCCAAATGTATCACCATGATATGCGCCATCAAAAGCTACTATTTGAGTTCTTGTCTCTCCTCTATTTTGCCATGATTGGAAGGCAATTTTTAAAGCGACTTCCACAGCTGTGGAACCGTTATCAGAAAAGAATAATCTTTCTAGTTTTGTTAATTCACTAAGTCTTTCCGCCAATTTTTTTGCTTGTGGATGTAAGAAATCAGCAAATATAACTTGCTCAAGTTTTTTTGATTGATCAAAAATGGCATCGGCAATATATTCGTTACTATGACCATGAAGAGTTACCCACCAACTACTAATTGCATCTATTAGTTCTTTGTTAGGATTTTTAGTAAATAGGAGGGCATCTTTACCATGAGTTACTTCTATTTGCGGTTTGCTGTTATTGATTTGTGTAAAAGGTGGCCAAATATTTGGGTGCCAATCTGGATTTTGAGTTTTTGAATCCAAAGATTTCATTTAACTTTTTTTTGAGTTTAATAGTGAAATCAACTTATTCTTGGTATCTAGTTCTTTCCATATTATATCTAAATTATTTGAATCCATTTTTTCGATGTAAGGAAATTCAGCAATTAATGGAATACCACTAAAATCAACTAGAGTTTTTGGATTATCTAGGTGTTTTTCGCCATTAACTACTAAACCTAAAATTTCAATATTTCTTCTTTTTAAGGCCTCAATACTAAGCAAGGTATGGTTAAGAGTGCCAAGTGAGCTCTTACATACAAGTATTACAGGAAGATTCCATTGTTTTATTTGATCTATTTGCAAAAAATTGCGTGTTATTGGAACCATTAATCCACCTGCAGTTTCTACAATTAGTGAGCCTTGCACTTTAGGCAAACTCAACTTGTCAAAGTTAATAGTTTTTTGATCTATTTCAGCAGCCCAATGAGGAGATAGAGGTTTTGTAAAGACATAAGCTTCTTTGATGATTTTCTCTTTACTTACTTGTGCAAGTTTTTCAACAGTTTGACTATCAGTTTGCGATTCAATACCACTTTGAATAGGCTTCCAATAAAAGGAATTTAATCCTTTAACGAAAAAAGAGCTTATTAAAGTTTTTCCTATATCAGTATCTGTTCCACAAATTATAAATTTGAAAATATTATTGTGATTGCTCATAATTTCTTTATGATTTGAATCTCAATTTGCCATGAAAGGTTCACTGTATTATTGTAATTCTTTGGCCAAAACTTTTGAATATCCTTTAACTCTTTCACTGTTTTGCGTTTACAACTTGTTGATTGTGCTCCTACATTTTTAATGCTTCTAAAAAGCTTATATACATCTTCAAAATTTTCAAGATAATTAAACTCTTCTGAATAATGTATTTCAGTTGATTTGAAATCTTTTAATAATTCTTTAGAGCAAAGGAAATTAAGACCGCTGTATTCAATATCAATTTTTTTACAAGTATCTTTCCATTCAGGAAAACAATCTTTTGTAGGATATGAAATGATTAAAAAACCTCCAGTTGTTAATTTGCTAAACCAATTTTTTATTATCTTTTCTGGGTTGTTTAACCAATGTATGCAAAAGTTAGATGTTAATAGAGAACAGTTATTTACTTCCGTTGGTAAATCATTATTCAAATCCCATAAAATTTTTTTTCTAGATAATTTATTCTCAAAAAGCATTTTTTTGCTGAAATCAATTCTTGATACTTTTTGGGAAGGAAATTTTTTTTCTATTTCATCTGCTAATAGTCCTGGTCCTGATCCTAGATCTATCCATTCACCTTTTTTTGGGGGATTTAATTCTTTGATAAATTGAACGATCTTGTTTGCAAAAAATTTCTGAATATTTGAATGCTCTAAATACCGATATGCAGCTTCATTGAAATTATTTTTTATTTTCTCATTCCACTTTTTACTATCCATTTCAATCATTAAGTTTATTAAGTAAGATCTCGTACAAATTTAAATTTTTCAAGCAATGCCCTTGTTGAGCTAATTTAATTAAAATTGGCTTCCTATCAAGTGTTTTATTTAAAGAATCTAAAAAGTTATTATTTGATTCGTTGTCAAGAATCAAATCATTTTCTGATTTTATAAAAATAATTTTGCAATCTTTTCTTAAAAATACTGGATAATCTCTATTGATGTAAAGTTGTTTTAAATCATTTAAAAGAAGAGTTTTATTTAAACTTTCTAGACTTTTATAAAAGATATTTTTAAAACTATGATTCATATGATTTGGCATAAATGATCTATGAATAAATTCTTTCAACACATCCTTAGGTTCATCTTTTATGATTTTTGTTTCCATTCTTTTTAGAGATCTCAAAATAAATTTTTTCTTATTACTTAAAGGAAGAAAATTATTAAAAGAATTTATAAGAACAATATGAGTTGCTTCTTTTAAAATATTTTTTTGCATTAAATGAAAACCAAATGAATGGCATATAGTCATTTTGATTTCTTTTTTAGATTCGCTTTTAATCCATTTTGCTTGATAATTATTTGTCGAAAAATAGCCCCTTTCATTATCTTGCCAATGCCAATTATTATTTAAAAAATCAACTTTATAATCATCCCAGAAATATTTACTTAGTCCCCACCCATGTTGAGTAATAATTTGTTTCATTTAAACTCTTTTAAAACTGCAATGAAATTCTTTAGCAGATTAAAATCTAAGTTTCTTCGTATTGTTATTCTGATTCTTGATTGCCCTACTGGAACAGTTGGAGGTCTTATCGCAATTGCTAAAAAACCATTTTTTTCAAGATATTTTTGTAGATAAATTGCCTTCTCCTCTTGGCCAACAATAATTGATAAAATGTGGGAATCTCCCTGAACTGGAAGACTAAAATTTTTAATAATTTCATCTTTCCATACATTCGCAGAAGATAACAAATCATTACCCCATTCTTTATTTTCTAAAATTTTTTTTAAACCTTCTAGCGCAGCAGCAGCTAAAGATGGCGCAAGTGCGGTTGTATACCTAAATGCACCACTTGTTTGGATAAGATATTCTCCAATTTCTGAATTGGAAGCTATGAAAGCTCCACCGCTTCCAAATGCTTTTCCAAAAGTTCCAGTAATCATAGTTATATCTGAACGACAATTAAAACTTAACCCCCTGCCTTCAGGACCTAAGATCCCAATTGCATGAGCCTCGTCAACTAATAATTGAACACTATTTTTTTTGCAAATTTCCGTTATTTCTCTGAGCGGAGCAATTGATCCCTCCATGCTATAAAGAGATTCAACAATAACTAAAATCGAATTTTTTGTAGGGTTAGATTTCATAATTTTATCTTCTAAATCTTTTAAATTATTGTGTGAAAATCTAACCAGTTTTGCTTGAGCAGCTTTGACTCCAACCAATAAAGAGTTATGGATCAATTTATCTGCTATTACGATACTATTTCTGTTTGCTAAAGCCTGGACAGCAGCTATATTTGCTTGAAATCCGCTTGGGAAAAGTAATACTTTATCTTGATCAAGCCACTTGGCAAGTTCTGTTTCTAATAATTTATGTATTGGTCTTGAACCTGTAATAAACCTAGAGCTTCCTGAGCCAATACCTTCTAACAAGCTTATTTCGTAAGCAGCTTTTACTAAATCCTTATCCCTACTTAATCCAAAATAATCATTACTGCATAAGTCTATAAGTTTTTTATTTTGCGAATTTAAACTTAGAAGTTCGAATGATTTTTTACCTAAAGAAAATGTTTTTAATTTACGGATTCTATTTTTTGGAATTTTTACTTTTTTCATTTTGGCAAAATAAAATATAGTGGATTTAATTAAAAAGATTTAGATTTACTATTAAAGTTTGCAAGGTATTTTTTGTTTATTAATATCTATATAGATCATATATTAAGAAGTTAACTCATCCTCTCTTCAATCACAATTATTGCTTAATTTAGAGGAATATTTCCCCTTTCCGCTAGATGATTTCCAATTAGAAGCAATACGAGCTATTAATAGCGGAAATTCTGTTGTTTTAACGGCACCAACAGGTTCGGGTAAAACATTGATAGGTGAATTTGCTATATATAGAGGATTATCTCATGACAGCAGAGTTTTTTATACAACACCTTTAAAGGCCTTATCAAACCAAAAGTTTAGAGATTTTGCTAATCAATATGGTGAGAAAAAAGTTGGTCTTTTAACTGGCGATATAAATATAAATAGAGAAGCACCAATCCTAGTAATGACGACTGAGATTTTTAGGAACATGCTTTATGGCGAATTTGATGAATTGGATGACCCCTTAGAAAATTTAGAATCTGTGATTCTTGATGAATGTCATTACATGAATGACCCCCAAAGAGGCACGGTTTGGGAGGAAACCATAATCCATTGCCCAACTAGAACTCAAATAATAGCTTTATCAGCAACAATAGCTAATGCAGATCAACTACAAAATTGGATAGAAAAAGTTCATGGACCCACAGTATTAATTAATAGTGATAAGAGACCAGTCCCACTTGATTTTATTTTTTGTAGTTTTAAAGGCCTCCATCCACTTTTGAATAATAAGGGTAATGGAATTCATCCAAACTGTAAAACTTGGAGAGCTCCTAAAGGCCAGAAAAAGAGAGGAAAAGTGGGAAGGATAATGCAACCAAAGTCTCCCTCAATAAGCTTTGTGATCTCGAAACTAGCAGAAAGAAATATGTTGCCAGCTATTTATTTTATTTTCAGTAGAAGAGGCTGTGACAAAGCTATGGAGAATATAAAAGATTTAACTTTAGTGAGTTATTCAGAAGCAAAAATTATATCCCAAAAATTAGATGTTTATCTTAAAAATAATCAAGAGGCAATTAAAGATAAATCTCAATGCGAGGCATTAAAACGCGGTATTGCATCTCATCATGCTGGATTATTGCCTGCATGGAAAGAATTGGTTGAGGAATTATTTCAGCAAGGTTTGATAAAAGTTGTTTTTGCAACTGAAACTCTAGCTGCAGGAATTAATATGCCTGCAAGAACAACTGTTATTTCTTCTTTATCAAAAAGGACAGAAGATGGACACAGATTGTTATTTAGCAGTGAATTTTTGCAAATGTCAGGAAGAGCTGGAAGAAGAGGAAAAGATACACAAGGATATGTAGTTACATTACAAACAAGATTCGAAGGTGCAAAAGAAGCAAGTGCACTGGCTATTAGCAAACCAAATTCTTTAGAGAGTCAATTCACTCCTAGCTATGGAATGGTACTAAATCTTTTACAAAGTTATACTTTAGAGAAGTCTAGAGAATTAATTAAAAGAAGTTTTGGTAGTTTTTTATATTTAGGTGAATCCTCAGATGAAAATTTAATTCTTGAAAATTTAGATAAGGATTTAATTGAATTAAAAAAAATTACATCTAACGTTTCATGGAAAGATTTTGATGCCTACGAAAAGTTAAAAAGTCGTCTTAAAGAAGAGAGAAGACTCTTGAAAATTTTAGAAAAACAAGCGGCAGAAAAATTATCAGATGAGATCACTAATGCACTTCCATATATTAAAGATGGAAGCTTAATTTCAATCAAAGCTCCTCAAATTAAAAGAAAAATTGTTCCAGCATTAATTTGTAAGAAGATATATGAATCCCAAAAAATTAAGAGTTTGTTGTGTTTGACAATTAATAATTTATTTATTTTAATAAAACCCTCATACATAGTTAGTATTTTTAATGATTTGGATGCAATTGATGTCTTAGGGCTTGAAACACCAAAGATGTATTTTTCTGGGGAGGTTGTCAGGGGAGATGATATTTCGCAGTGTTTTGCGGAAAGAATTTTGGAAGCTTCTAAAAAAAATGATTTACAAACTCCACAATATGATCTGACGACTGAAGTTTTGGCACAACAGCAACAAATTAATAATTTAGAAGAAACAGTCACTGATCATCCCGTACATAGATTTGGAGACTCCAGGAAATTAAAGAAATATAGAAAAAGAATTGTTGATGTTGAACAAGAAATAAATATGAGAAAAAAACTTCTTGAGAGTAAAGAAAATCATAACTGGAGAACTTTTACTGATTTGATTAAAATTTTAGGCCACTTTGGTTGTTTAAATGATTTGGAATTGACGGAAGTTGGACAAACAGTTAGTGCAATAAGAGGTGAAAATGAATTATGGATTGGTCTTGTTTTAGTCAGTGGTTATTTGGATGATTTAGATCCTCCTGACTTAGCTGCAATTATTCAAGCTATATGTGTTGATGTAAGGAGACCGCATCTTTGGTGTAATTTAAAGCCCTCTTTAGAGGTAATAGATGTTTTTAATGAATTAGATGGTTTAAGAAAATTAGTCTCTTTTCAACAAAATAAGTTTCATCTTGAAATTCCAATCTATTTAGAAATAGAGTTGACTGGAATTATTTCTGAATGGGCGAGGGGAAAAAAATGGAAAGATTTGGTTTTTAATACTTCATTAGACGAAGGAGATGTAGTGAGGATTATTAGAAGATCAATTGATGTCCTTTCTCAAGTGCAATACTGTATTGGTGTTAGTAATAAATTAAAAAGCAAAGCAAAGCTAGCTTTAAAAGCTATTAACCGGTTCCCTATTGCTGAATCTAATGATCTTATAAAAGTCTTTGAAGATATTAATCCTGCAACAAAAAGAATTGACAATAATTCTTAAATTTTTCAATCAAATCATTGAATTAATATTCATTGCTTCATCAAATTCATCTTCGTTTAAATAACCTAATTTAAGTGTTGCCTCTTTTAAATTTAATGATTCTTTGAAAGCAAGGTTTGCAATCTCAGCTGCTTTTTCATAACCAACTTTTGGCACTATAGCTGTAACCAACATTAGTGAATTTTCTAAATTTAACTTTATTTTTTTTTGATTAGGTTCCATCCCATCAACTAATTTTATTCTAAAGTTTTCTATTGCATCTTTAAGTAATTTTAAACTTGTAAGAATATTAAATCCAATAAGAGGTTTATATTCATTCATCTGTAAAGTGCCGCTAGAATTTGCAATTGAAACTGCATATTCAAAACCCATTATCTGAGTACAAACCATTGATAAGGCTTCGCATTGAGTCGGATTCACTTTACCTGGCATAATAGAACTTCCAGGTTCATTTTTAGGGATAATTAATTCATATATTCCTGATCTTGGTCCAGAAGATAGAATTTTTATATCATTTGAAATTTTAAATAATGCACCTGCTAATATTTTTATTTGACTCATTACTTGAGCTAGACGATCATGCGAGGCCATAATAGAAAAATTATTTTTTGATTTATAGAATATTAGGTTAGTGTCATCGGAAATTGATTTTATAGACTCTTCACAAAATCCATTTGGACAATTAATACCTGTACCTACAGCAGTACCTCCAAGAGGTAAGAAATACAATTCGTCCAGACTTAAAATAATCGCATTTTCAGCATCTTTAAGTTGCTCTGACCATCCTGATATTTCTTGCCCAAGAGTAAGAGGCACTGCATCTTGAAAATGGGTTCTTCCTATCTTTATTAGGTCTTTCCATTCTTCACTTTTTTTATCAAGGATCTTAGTAAGTTCTTTGATCGTTGGTACTAAATTTTTGATTATTTCATTAACAACAGATATTTGAATAGCAGCAGGAAAAGTGTCATTAGTTGACTGAGATTTATTTACATCATCATTCGGATGTATTGGTTGATGACTGCCAAGCTCTGAATTAGTTTTTAAAGCTGCAATATTTGAAATTACCTCATTAACATTCATATTTGTTTGCGTGCCACTACCTGTTTGCCAAACCTTTAAAGGAAACTGTGAATCGTGCAGCCCATCAAGTATTTCCGTACATGCTTCTACGATCAAATCTTTTTTCCTTTCATCTATTAAGCCTAAATTGAAATTCGCGATTGAAGCAGCTTTTTTTATTATGGTGAGTGAATAAATTAACTCAATTGGAATTAATTCTTCTCCAATAGAAAAATTTATAATTGATCTTTGTGTTTGAGCACCCCATAAAGCTTCTATAGGAACCTCTATTGTTCCCATACTATCTTTTTCAATCCTAAAGTTTTTTGTCATTATTCCTCTGAAAACACTGGTTTAACTTAGATAAGGTTTTCAGTAATCTTAGATACCTAACTTCTCCCATATTACACTTAAATTATTGAGATGAATGGAAGGGTTAAAACATTCTTCCAAGTCACTTTTATCAATAAAATCCATTATTTCATTATCTCTCTCTATATTTTGTTTGAAATTCCCATTTTCCGTATTCCAGGCCTGATGCGCATTTTTTTGTACTAAGCTATAAGCTTTTTCTCTAGACATGCCCTTTTCTACAAGTAAAAGTAAAACTTTCTGACTAAAGATTACACCACCATATATATTTAAATTTTTGAGCATATTTTTTGGATAAACTCCTAAATTGCTTACTATATCTTTCATTTCCCTGAGCATAAAATGCAAACAAATTGAAACGTCAGGTAACATGATACGTTCATTTGAACTATGGCTTATATCTCTTTCGTGCCAGAGTGGAACATTTTCCAGTGCTGTTAAGACGTAACTCCTCAAAATTCTTGCTAGACCGCTTACTCTTTCACTTCGAATAGGATTTCTTTTATGAGGCATGGCAGAACTTCCTTTTTGCCCTTTTGTAAATCCCTCCTCAACTTCTAAAACATCTGTTCGTTGTAAATTTCTTATTTCAGTTGCGAATCTATCTAAAGAAGCACCAACTAGTGCAATAGTTTGCACATATTCTGCATGTCTGTCTCGCGATATAACCTGCGTACTTGCTGTATCTGGTTTTAAGCCGAGTAAATCACAAGTTATTTGTTCTACTTTGGGATTCGTATTAGCGTAAGTTCCCATCGCACCACTTATTTGTCCAATAGCTACAGATTCTTTCAGTGTTAGCAATCTTTTTTTGTTCCTTATTATTTCTGCTAACCATCCAGCAAGTTTAAAACCAAAGGAAATAGGCTCCCCATGAATTGCATGAGATCTGCCAATCATTAATGTATTTTTATGCTTCCTTGCTAATAATCTGACTTCATTTTCTAGGTTCTCAATTTCTTCTAATAACAATTCGCAAGAATCTTTTAACTGAAGAGATAAGCCAGTATCAAGTACATCACTACTTGTCATGCCAACATGTATGTATCTTCCAGAGTCTCCTACAAATTCATTAACGCTTGTAAGAAAAGCTATGACATCATGTTTAACTTCTTTCTCAATTTTTGTAATTCTAGATTCATCAAACTTTGCATTTGAACGTATTTCTTTCATGGCATTCTCAGGAATTTTCCCTAGGGAAAAATTTGCTTCACATGCAGCTATTTCAACCTTAAGCCAACTCTGAAATTTTGCGCTTTCAGTCCAGATTTTCCCCATTTCGGGTAATGTGTAACGCTCGATCACAATTTTTATTAATCATCAATTTAAACTTTATAACTAAAATCGAATTATTGCCCTATACATTAAAGATGTACTTGCCATTGAACATATTTGTCTGATTATTATTTTCTTATGTAACATTTTTCTGGCTAATAACGAAAGTTTTTATATTAAAATTTTGTACTTATTCCCTTCGTTAATTATGGGTAATTTTTAAGTTCTAATTTAAAATTAAAAGGTATTTAAAGAATTTGCATCTTAATCTTGTAGAAGTTCATTATTAAGTTTTTTTTATTGATGAATAGATGATTAAAAAAAGTAGATTAGACCTTTATCTTCTAAATAAAGGTTTATGTGAAACTCGTCAAAAAGCCCAAGGTTTAATTCTTGCGGGCAAGGTTAGAGATGTCAATGGAAAAGTATTGGATAAACCAGGTCAACAAGTATTAATTGGATCAGAATTTTTTATTGATTCCGAACCTATGTTTGTTTCAAGGGGAGGCGAAAAATTATTGGAGGCATTTAAAAGATTTGAAATTAAAGTAAAAGATAAAATATGTATTGACGCAGGAATCTCTACTGGGGGATTTACTGATTGTTTATTGCAACAAGGTGCAAAGTTAGTTTATGGGATTGATGTTGGTTATGGACAGACTGCATGGAAGATTAGAAATAACCCAAAAGTCATACTTTTTGAACGAACTAATATTCGAAATTTAAAACCTAATGATCTTTTATCTAGAAGTAATGGATTACCAAATTTTGTGGTTGCTGATTTGTCTTTTATTTCATTAAAGTTAGTTTTTAAATCTATTGGTAATTTATTAGAGGGTGATTGTATTGAGGGAATATTTTTAATTAAACCCCAATTTGAGGTGGGAAAAGATAAAGTCAGTAAAGGAGGCGTGGTTCGCAATCCTAAATTCCATACTGAGGCTATAGAGTCTGTTATTAATAGTGCTAAGAATTTCGAATGGAATATAAAGAATTTGATAGCTTCTCCACTAGTAGGTCCTGCTGGAAATCATGAATATCTAGCTTGGATGACCTTAGGAAGTCAATCAAATAGAGGTATTAATAGTGAATATATACAAAATTTAGTAAAAGAAACTCTTTGAATTAAAGAGCTTCTTCATCTTTGTCACCAGTTCTAATTCTCACAACGGAATCAATTGATGTGATGAAAATTTTCCCGTCACCGATCTCACCTGTTTTTGCTGCTTCAGCAATCGCATCTATGACTGAATTAACTTTTTCATCTTCTACAACGACTTCTACTTTGAGTTTTTGAAGGAATTCAACAGTAAATTCGGAACCTCTATATCTTTCAACTTGTCCTTTTTGCCTTCCAAAACCTCTGACTTCACTAACTGTCATTCCAACAATACCAGAGTTTACTAATGCAATTTTTACATCCTCCAACTTAAATGGACGTATGATTGCTTCAATTTTCTTCATAATTAAAGATTGAATATTCCTATTTTAATTGTTTTTTGGGAAAACATCCAACATTGAAATATCAGAAAGACATTTAATATTTAGGCCTGCATTAGTGGCGTCTTCAATTAATAATTGGGAATTTTCTTCAGAAATTATTACTGTACTATTTGACAAGGCTTCCCACTTATCATTCTCAAAGTGTGTTTGAAGCCATAACATTCCAATTGCTGTTTTTGGTTGAAGAGATTTATTTTGGTGGTTATCGATAGTTATCAAACAAATGTCCATTAATTTTTCATTAAACTAAACACATATAACCCTTTCAACCGACACCGTGAATGTTGCTGTTGATACAAAAATAAGATTTAACAGCTTTTGACTTATTCAATTGTAATACTTAAGCTTGTTGAGATTTTTGCAGATTTCGATCTTTTTATATAGTTTTAGTAAATAAGTTCTACTAAAAATGAGTACAGCTAAATTAGATGATTCGACGCAAAGACCACTTTATGGTGAAAGAATTATTGAAGAATCAAAAATAATTTGTTTCGAGAATCCAAATAAGAAAAGAATTTATGAAATTTCTATCCAGTTACCAGAATTTACATGTAAGTGCCCATTTTCTGGTTATCCAGATTTTGCAAAGCTAAATATTATTTATCAACCTAATTTGAAAGTCTATGAGTTGAAGTCATTAAAGCTTTATATAAATAACTTTAGAGATATAAAGATATCACATGAGGAAGTTGTTAATAGAATTATGGATGATTTAGTGCATGCGGGCTCGCCTCACTGGATACATTTAAATGCTGAGTTTAATCCTAGAGGAAATGTTTCTATGCAGTTAGATATTTTTAGCGGACAGAAAAAAAATTAAAAATTTTTTATTTCTTCTGATAATTTAAAAAATTCTCTTTTAAAACCAACTAGATTTTTATTGCTAAGACCTCCAATGAAAAGCTTTTGTGATTCCTTATTGACAAGAATCCATAATTGGTTTGTTGGTATAAGACTTATTATTGTTCCAAAAATTATTAAGATAAAAGAAAAGTAAATAAACGGTATAGACGGATCATTTTTAATTATTAATCCACTGCTTGGGATTATTTTTTTCAGAGATACTTTTGAAGAATTAACTTCTAAAGGATTGTCATTAATATAGAGATTTTTCCCGGAAAAATTTTCTGTATTGGAAATTTTAAGTGGACCATTTTCATTATCTATTGTTAAAAGGAAATTTTTTCTTGTCTCTGATCCTAATTCAACCAAAACTCCCCAAACCTGATTTCCGATTTCAGGAATCTCTTTTAACTGTAATTGATAAAGGATATTATCAATTTCTAAAACAACATTCGATATTGCCCAATCAGCTTGATAAATAGTTAATCCTTTAAACCTTATTGGGTGATTAACTTTAGCAGTTTTTATTTCATTTAATTTTAAATCTTCGGAAGAAAAATCGAGTTTTGAAATAAATTGCTTGGGTAAACCATCACTTTCTCGTTCTATAGAAAAATCAACTAATTTCACATTGGCTTTTGAGTTTGTGCTTTCATTGATAAGATCCAAGCTTTCTCCAGGCAACAAATATTGTTCTTTTGATTGACTTGTAAAACTTCCATATGCTGAACCTATAAGTAAGACTATTAATCCAACGTGAACAACTAAAGGACCGATTTTGCCAATTAAACCCCTTCTTGCAGAAATATGACTCTTAAATTTGTATGTTTCCCATCCTCTTTTTTTAAGTAATAAATCAGCTTTTGATATGTGGTCTTGATTTTCATTGATTTGATGACTCGAAGTTAATTGCAGTTTGCTGAATTTTTTTTCGCTGTTATATTCAATCCATTTTAATGAAGCTTTTAAGGAAGGGATTTGCCTCCTGAAACTACAAGCTGCCAGAGAAATGCAAAGAAGAATTAATGCAAATAAAAACCAAAAACTTGTATATATATGATCCAATTGAAGTTTTAAAACTTTTTCTCCATTTAAAAATCCAAAAATAGGAGCATCATCGAAAATATCAATGTAAAAATTTTTATTGCTGCCTTGAGGAATAAAAGTTCCTATGCCACTTGAGATGGCTATGAAGATTATGAGTGATATTGCAAATCTTAAACTTGCTATTTTGAAAATTAAATTTTTAACAATAGTCATTTAAAACCAATTTGAAAATAAATTTAATAATCCTAGGGAAACTAAAAATATCCCGCTAATAGTAGGTATTAATTGACTAAATTTTCTAATCTCTAAAAATTTTTTTAAGTTTTCTGTGGTTGAACCTGCAACGATTAATGGAGTTACCTGGCCTATTCCGAAGAAAAATAAAAAAATGATAGAGATCGTTGGGTTTTTTGCTTGCGATACCCATGCCAGAAGAGTTGCTAAAACTGGAGTAATGCAAGGCGAAGATGCTAGTCCAAAAGTAGTCCCTATCGCAAATGGCGCAATAAATGATGGTATTTTATCCTCAATTATTTTTAAATCAGGTACATTTGGGAACTGGAACTTTATAATTCCTAGTAAATTTAAACCCATGATTATTGCTATCAAGGCAACAATAGAAGTGTAATAGGATGGAATTTGACCATATATTTTACCTAATAATCCACTAACAGCCCCAAGTGCAACAAGTGAAAAAACAACTCCCCCTGAAAAACTTACAAGTTTAAATTTATTTTTCTCTGTTCCTCCTATATAAGCAATTGTAACTGGAAGTAATGATAATGAACATGGTCCAAGACTCGTTAAAAGTCCTGCGCTGAAAACCAAAAATATAGTAGATGGGCCAGGATTATTAAGACCATTCTGCATAAGCAGATTACCTTTTTGAGATAATTCTGAAATAACTAAATTAAATGTTTCGATAGTTTGAAATAAATCTCTTAAATTCTAACTAATTAAGAGTCTTTCGTGTACTAATCATACCAATGAATCCTGTTGATTCTAATGAACATCTCAGTAACATCCCTGCAATAAAGAAAGATGCGATTAATGAATTGCCACCATAACTAATAAAAGGCAGTGGTAAGCCTGTAGTAGGCATTGAACCTGTCGCTACAGCAATGTGCATAATTGATTGACCTACCAACAATACACCACATCCTATGGCAACTAATTTTGTATAGTTATTCCTGCACTTAAAACTAATTCTAAGAGTTATATATGAGAAAACTACTAAAAATCCTAAAAATAAAGTACACCCCAACAAACCAAATTCTTCCGCAAAGATGGCAAAAATAAAATCTGTGTACATAAAAGGCAGGTACTGTAATTTTTGTACCGACAGCCCAAACCCTTGGCCAAATAGACCACCTGAACCAATAGCTAATAAACTCTGTACTAATTGAAATCCACTTCCCTGTTCATCTTTCCAAGGATTAATAAAGGAAGTAACTCTCAGTTTTTGATATTCGTTATTAAGGATGCTAATACATCCAGTAATTAATCCTATTGAAGCAAATGAGGTAAGAGAACTTAGCTTTACACCTCCACATAAACCCATTACCCAAAAAAGAATTCCAGTTAGTGATGCAGTACTTAAATTAGGCTGTTTTAGTATTAATAAAATTAATAAACCAAAAGAGATTATTGAAATTAATTTTTTTTCACTCTTTATCAGATTCCAATGAGCGAAAAGGTTAGAGGCTTCTAAAATTAGAAAAGGTTTAATTAATTCAGATGGCTGCATACGTAAATTGCCTAGCACTAGCCATCTCGAAGATCCATTAACTGTAATTCCTGTAATATTTGTAAGGAAAATCAAAAAGAACAAAATATAAAAAATAATTCTTGAGAACTTTAAAAGATTTTTAATGTTCGTATTTAGAACGTAATAAAATAAGCTAATTCCTGGAATTGTCCAAATAATTTGTTTTTTTAAGAAGTAAGCCCAATTTCCCATTTCCCTGCTTGCTACCCACCAACTTGATGAACCCAGAATGCATATTCCTAATATTGACCAAAGTCCAATGAGCACAAGGAGGATCTTTGCTTCATAAGGCCATATCGTCCAAGGTAAGGGAAATATAGATTCAAAAAAATTGCTTCGATTCTCTTTGTCATCAAAAAATAGGGTTTTTTTTCTAGAAATTCTTTTATATTTTATTTTTTCTTGACTTATTTCCAATTGTTTAGCCGTATACGTCTATCTGTCCTATTGAGACGTTTAATTAAGATTTTGCCAAGTCTTTTATCAACGTTTTGAAGTGTAAATCAATTAAAAAGATTAATTTTCATAAAATCTATTTTTTTATCGAATAAATTAAAAAATGGTCTATGTATTCATAATAAATCTTAAGAATTAATTTTTTATAGAAAAAAACTAGCTAAAAGGTACCTCTACGTGATAGATTCCGTGAGTTTATATACTTACTTCAATCCATTAAGAGGGGTGTTCTAAACTATGTTCACATTCGTGGACTCAAATAGAAAAAAACTTGAGCATCCTTCGAATAAGAATGTTCAATTTCCTCAATCCTTGGATAATTCGATCATTAAAGAAAGTAAATCTGGCATTGCCAATCAAATAGATAATTTGCTTTCTCAAAACGATGAATACACAAAATTGCAATTAACAATTTTTGGAATTACTTTTATTGTTTCTATTCTATTAGCATCAATAACTGGAATTTTTATCGGATTTACTTTTGGTTTTAGTATTTTTATAGGTGCAATTGCCGGTATTTTTTACTTACGTTTGCTTGCTAAAAGTGTAGGAAAACTAGGTAAAGAATCATCAGGTGTATCAAAATTGCAACTATTAGTTCCAGTTTGCCTCTTTATTTTTGCTAGCAAGCTAGGATCTTTAGATATTTTTCCTGCAATGATAGGGTTTTTTATTTATAAACCTTCACTCATTCTTTATTTTTCACGTTCCTAAGTAAGTTTTTACCCAAAAAATTACTAATCTTTCATTCAAATCAAATGTTCTTTAATTCCTTGCTAACAAATTTTGCAGCATTAGAAGTTGGTCAACATCTTTATTGGAAAATTGGAAATATCAGACTTCATGGGCAGGTATTTTTGACATCTTGGATTTTATTAGGAGCGTTACTAGTTTTTATTTCTTTAGGAACTAAAAAAATGGAAAATGATCCTAAAGGCCTTCAAAACTTGCTTGAGTTTCTCTGGGATTACATAAGAGATCTTGCTAGGACTCAAATAGGTGAAAAAGTTTACAGAGATTGGATGCCATTTATAGGAACTTTATTTTTATTTGTATTTGTTAGTAATTGGGGAGGAGCTTTAATTCCTTGGAGATTGATTAAGTTACCAAGTGGCGAGTTGGGAGCACCTACTGCAGATATAAATACAACAATAGCCTTGGCTTTATTGGTTTCACTTTCTTATTTCTATGCTGGTTTAAGCAATAAGGGTTGGAGATACTTCGAATACTACGTTCATCCAACTCCGATTATGCTTCCTTTTAAAATTCTAGAGGATTTTACTAAACCTTTATCACTCTCTTTCAGGCTATTTGGAAATATTTTGGCTGATGAACTTGTAGTTGGTGTTCTAGTATTTTTAGTTCCGCTAATTCTACCAATTCCAGTTATGTTCCTAGGATTATTTACTAGTGCAATTCAGGCATTGATTTTCGCAACTTTAGCTGCCTACTACATAGGAGAAGCTGTTGAAGAACATCATTAGCTGTCTTCTAATACATTCGGACGCTTTTACAAAGGGTCTGTAATCTGGCAAAATATCTAATCGCGTAGGTCTGAAAAAATCAGGCCCATTCTTAAAAAAGGATGTCCAAGCGTGTATGACAACAAAGATTATCACAAGTATTAAGCTCTTTATTTCAAAATTATGGATTCGATTACTTCCGCTGCATCAGTTGTAGCTGCTGGTTTAGCAGTTGGTCTAGGTGCTATTGGCCCAGGTCTTGGACAAGGTAACGCAGCTCAAGGTGCTGTTGAGGGTATTGCCCGTCAACCAGAAGCTGAAGGTAAAATCAGAGGAACTCTTCTTTTATCTTTCGCTTTCATGGAGTCATTAACAATTTACGGATTAGTTGTGGCTTTGGTACTACTTTTTGCGAATCCTTTTTCCTAAAAGTTAATATTGCTTCTAATCCTTATTAGCAATATTTAAATTTAATTTTTTAACTTCAACTGAATCATATGTTGGCCTTTAATTTTTTTGGTGCTACAGAAGGTGGATTATTTGACATAAATGCCACTTTGCCACTAATGGCGATACAAGTAGTTGCGCTTACTTACATATTAAATTCTCTTTTTTTTAAGCCTGTTGGCAATGTCGTAGAAAAAAGAGAAAAGTTTGTAAGTAATAATATTATTGAGGCCAAAAATAAACTTACTGAGGTTAAAAAATTAGAAGCTGATTTATTAACCCAGCTTCAAAGTGCTCGTACAGAAGCCCAAAGAATTGTTAGCGAAGCTGAGAATGAGTCTGACAAGCTCTATAAAGAAGCGCTAGAACTTGCCAACAATGAAGCAAATGCTTCAAAAGAAAAAGCAAGACTAGAAATTGAAAGTCAGACGTCTGCTGCTCGTGATCAACTTTTTAAACAGGCTGATGATCTAAGCGAACTTATTGTTAATAGATTGATTCTCGAAAAATGAATTTAACTCTTTTAGCTACAGAAGGTTTTGGATTGAACTTCAATTTATTCGAAACTAATATCCTTAATTGGGCTGTAGTAGTTTTCGGTCTTTATAAATTTTTGCCTGGTTTTCTAGGTAAAATGCTTCAAAAAAGGAGAGAAGGAATCCTTCTTGAATTAAAAGATGCTGAAGATCGACTCCTAAATGCAACTCAAGCTTTAGAAAAGGCGAAGAAAGATTTATCTTCAGCAGAAGAAAAAGCTTCTCAAATAAAAGCAGATTCCCTTAAAAGATCTGAATCAATCAGAATGGAAAGTGAGAAAAAAGCGATAGAAGAGATGGCACGAATTAAACAAAGTGCAATCTCTGATGAGAGCTCTGAAGCATCCAGAGCAATTTCTCAACTTCGAAAAGAAGCTGTTGAACTGGCAATTAAAAAAGCTTTAGATTCTCTCCCAAATCGACTTGATAAAACAACACAAGAAAATTTGGTAACTCAATCAATTAATAATATTGAGGTGAACTAATGCCACTTTTAAATTCAGTTACTACACCATACGCAGAGGCATTACTTCAAGTTGTGAATGAAAATTCGCAAACTGATGAGATGGTTTCTGAGGTTAAACAACTCTTGGAATTAATAAATGATTCCCCTGAATTGGAGAAGGCATTATCCTCTCCTATTTTAGAAACAGATGCTAAGAAGAAAATCATTGTTGAAATTTTTTCAAATAAGGTTAATTCTTCTTTATTGAATTTCTTAAAATTATTGGCCGATAGGCAAAGAATTGCAATCCTTACTTCAATTCTTGATAGGTTTTTAGAGATTTACCGAGAAAATAGTAATATTGCATTGGCAACTGTTACTTCTGCAGTCGAGCTTACTGATGAACAGAAAGGTTTAATTACCAAAAAGATCATCAATATTGCTGGAACAGAAAAATTAGAACTTGTAACTAAAATTGACCCATCTATTATTGGTGGTTTCGTTGCCAGTGTAGGATCAAAAGTAATTGATGCTTCTCTTGCTTCACAAATCAGAAAACTTGGCTTATCTCTTTCCAAGTAACTTTTAAATCAACCTTAAATTCTTAAATCCATGGTATCTATACGCCCTGATGAAATCAGTTCAATCTTAAAACAACAAATAACTGATTATGACCAATCTGTAAGTGTTAGCAATGTAGGAACTGTTCTGCAAATCGGTGATGGCATTGCAAGAATATATGGCTTAGATCAGGTCATGGCAGGTGAGTTATTAGAATTTGAGGATGGCACCGAAGGTATAGCTTTAAATCTTGAAGATGATAATGTTGGAGCTGTTTTAATGGGAGAGGCACTTGGTGTCCAAGAAGGAAGTAACGTTAAGTCCACAGGTAAGATCGCATCTGTTCCAGTTGGTGAAGCAATGCAGGGGAGAGTTGTTAATCCTCTCGGACAACCAATAGATGGGAAAGGGGAAATTCCAACAAGTGATACTAGATTGATTGAAGAAATGGCTCCTGGAATAATCAAGAGAAGATCAGTGCATGAACCAATGCAAACAGGAATCACATCTATTGATGCAATGATTCCTGTTGGAAGAGGTCAAAGAGAATTAATTATTGGTGATAGACAAACTGGAAAATCTGCGATTGCTATCGACACAATAATCAACCAAAAAGGTCAAGATGTAGTTTGTGTTTACGTAGCTATTGGTCAGAAGTCAGCATCAGTAGCAAACATCGTAGAGGTCTTAAGAGAGAGAGGAGCTTTAGATTATACAGTCGTAGTAAGTGCAGGAGCTTCAGAACCAGCGGCTTTACAGTACTTAGCACCTTATACCGGTGCAGCAATTGCTGAACATTTTATGTACCAGGGGAAAGCAACACTTGTTATATACGATGATCTAACAAAACAAGCTCAGGCTTATAGACAAATGTCTCTTCTTTTAAAAAGACCACCAGGAAGAGAGGCTTACCCAGGAGATGTTTTCTACTTACATAGTAGATTGTTAGAAAGAGCAGCAAAACTTTCTGATGCTATGGGAGGGGGGTCTATGACAGCTCTTCCAATTATTGAAACTCAGGCAGGGGACGTTTCGGCTTACATCCCAACTAATGTTATTTCAATTACAGATGGACAAATTTTCTTAAGTGCAGATTTATTTAACTCAGGATTAAGACCAGCTATTAATGTTGGTATTTCTGTTAGCCGCGTTGGAGGAGCAGCTCAGACAAAAGCAATTAAAAAAATTGCTGGAACTTTAAAATTAGAACTCGCACAGTTTGATGAACTAGCTGCTTTTTCCCAATTTGCATCTGATCTTGATGAAGCAACTCAGCAACAACTTGAACGAGGCAAAAGACTTAGAGAGTTATTAAAGCAGCCTCAATTCTCTCCACTGAACCTTGCAGAACAAGTTGCAGTTGTTTATGCAGGAGTTAAAGGCCTTATTGATGAGGTTCCAGTTGAAGATGTTACTAAATTTGCAACTGAACTTAGGGAATACCTGAAGTTAAATAAGGCAGAATTTATAGAAGAAATTCTTAAAGAAAAGAAATTAAATGATGGATTAGAAGCGACACTAAAAGAGGTGATAAATGAAGTTAAATCATCAATGCTTGCCACAGTTTAAAGTTATTTAGGAGATACCATGGCAAATCTTAAAGAGATTAGAGATCGAATCGTTTCCGTTAAAAATACAAGAAAAATAACGGAGGCTATGAGACTTGTTGCAGCTGCAAAAGTTAGGAGAGCTCAAGATCAAGTTCTTAAAAGTAGACCTTTTGCAGATAAACTTGCACGAGTCTTAGAAAATATTCAATCTAGAGTACAATTTGAGGCTGTCGACTCTCCTCTATTATCTAAGAGAGAAGTAAAGAGTATCACCTTGGTTTGTATAACTGCAGATAGAGGTTTATGCGGTGGTTACAACACAAATATTATTAAAAAGGTAGAAATAAGATATGCAGAATTAGTCAAACAAGGTTATCAGCCAAATTTAATTTTGGTAGGGAAGAAAGCTATTGGATATTTTCAAAATAGAAAGGATAGATATGTAATTAAAAGTACTTTCAAAGAACTAGAACAGGTACCCACAGTCAAGGACTCAGAAGGAGTTACAAATGAGATTTTAGCTGAATTTCTTTCAGAAAATTCTGATAGGGTGGAAATTATTTACACGAAATTCATTACTCTAGTTAGCTGTGCGCCTGTCGTTCAAACACTATTGCCACTTGACCCACAAGGAATTGCTGAGGAAAACGATGAAATTTTTAGGTTGACTACAAAAGATAGTAAGTTACTTGTTGAAAAATCAAATATTGAAAAAAGTGATTCAGAGAAATTACCATCAGATATTGTTTTTGAACAAAGTCCAGATCAACTATTAGATTCGTTATTACCACTATATTTACAGAATCAGGTACTAAGAGCTCTTCAAGAGTCGGCAGCTTCAGAACTCGCTTGCAGGATGACTGCTATGAATAATGCGAGTGATAATGCTAAAGAATTAGCAAGTACTTTGAATCTAACCTATAACAAAGCAAGACAAGCAGCTATTACTCAAGAAATATTAGAAGTTGTAGGAGGTTCAGCAGTCTAGCAAATAGATTTAGGATATGCCTGAATACAATATCAAAGTTCAATTTGAGCAAAAGACTTTTAGTTTTTTATGTTCTGATGATCAAGATATTATTTCAGCGGCAAAAATTAATGGAATAGATTTACCAAGTAGTTGTTGTTCAGGAGTTTGTACAGATTGTGCATCTATGATACTGGAAGGATCTGTAGATCAAGAAGATGCGATGGGATTAAATGATGATTTAAGGGAAAAGGGCTTTGCACTCTTATGTGTGGCATATCCTAAGTCAGATTTGAATATTGTTATTGGTAAAGAAGTCGAAGATGATTTATATAATGATCAATTTGGTAAATATCAAAAATGAAATTAAGTTCAGTTGATTATTATTTAGATTGGCCAGTTTCAATAAAATTAAAAAATTTGAGGAAATTTATAATTGCAAATTTAGAGAAAAAAGGTGATTTAATTCGATGGTCAATTGTTGATATTCAAAATTCTATTGACTCTTTTGGAACAAAAAAACTTAAAATTAAAGCTATCTTAGCTATTTAAAAAATATAAATTGAAGTATTTTTAATAATGGAAAATTCACCAACAATATTTATTGTTCCAACTGGTATTGGTTGTGAAGTAGGAGGTTTTGCTGGCGATGCACTTCCAACCGCTAAATTATTAGCATCGGCAAGTGGATGTTTAATTACTCATCCAAATGTTATGAATGGCGGTACTCTTTCTGAAAAAGATAAAAATATTTTTTATGTTGAGGGTTATAGTTTAGATCGACTTGCTAAAGGAGAAATAGCTTTAAAAAGGGTAAAGCAACAGAAAATTGGGATAATTTTTGATTCAGCCATTGAAAAAGAAATTTTGTTAAGACATTTACAAGTTGCTGATGCATGTGTTTCTACTTTAGGGATTAATGTTCATTCTTATGTGATTACAAAAAAGCCATTAAACATAGTTATTGATTCTGATTCTTCAAAAATCAGTGGTGGCACTATTGAAAATCCTGATACTTTAATTGATGCTGGAAAATTTTTAATAGAAAGAGGAGTTACAGCAATAGCAATTGTTGCAAAATTTCCAGATGATCTAGATCCTTTAGAAACAAATATCTATCGCGAGGGGAAAGGGGTTGATCCTATCGCTGGAGTCGAAGCAGTTATAAGCCATTTAATAAGCAAATTTTTAAAAGTTCCCTGTGCTCACGCACCTGCTTTAAATCCAATTGAATTGAATGAAAATTTAGATCCTCGTGCAGCTGCAGAAGAAATAGGATACACCTTTTTACCATCAGTACTGATTGGCTTAAGCAATGCACCTGACATTGTTGAATTGCCTTCTAAAAATGAATCAATCTCACTACACCCTGATCAGATTGAATCTATTGTTGTACCAAATGGTGCATTAGGAGGAGAAGCAGTGCTAGCAGGGATTGAAAAAGGTTTAAATATCATATCTGTACAAAATAAAAATACATTAAAAGTGACAAATGAGTTTTATGAATATCCCAATCTTTTTGAAGTGGATAATTATCTAGAAGCTGCAGGCATAATTCTTGCTATCAAAGAAGGTATCAACCTTGATTCAGTAAAACGTCCTTTAAAAAAAATTCAAAAAATTTCTAATAATGATTAATAAGATATTGCTATGGGAACTCTCCAGTCACTTCCTAATGATTGGCTGCTTAGTTTTAGGATTGGAGGAGCCTGCTTTCTTTTAAATTCCGCTTTTTTTATGAGTGAGATAATTTTTAAAATTAAATCTTTTTTATAACCATCTTCTTCTAGTTGTTGTAAATCTTTTTTCTCTTCAATAATTCCTTTAAGAATACTATCTAAAATAGAATAAGGTGGGAGAGAATCAGTATCTAATTGATCAGGACCTAATTCGGCACTTGGAGCTTTTGTACGTATATTTTCTCCAATTATATCTACATTAGTATCTAACATATATGACTTTCTATGATTAATTGAATCTTCACTATCAAGCCAATTGCATAATTTAAAAACATTAGTTTTATATAAATCCCCAATTACCGATAATCCCCCATTCATATCACCATAAAGTGTGCAATATCCTACAGCTAGCTCTGATTTATTTCCTGTTGAAAGTAATAAATGCTTTTCTTGATTTGCTAATGCCATTAGAAGCGTTCCTCTGATTCTTGATTGAATATTTTGATTTGTTATTTCAGCCATCTCGAAAGATATGGTATTTATAAAAGATTCTTCAAAAGAGCTCATCAAGTTTTCAATTGGGATGCTATTGAAATTTATTTTTAATCTTCTTGCTAAATCTTTTGCATCACTCTTTGAATGAGATGAGCTCCACCTAGAGGGCATTGAGACGCAATAAATATTATTACTGCCAAGAGCAGCTGTCGCAATTGCTGACACTAGTGCTGAATCAATGCCACCACTTAGTCCAATTAAAGCTGTTTTAAAACCGCATTTTTGAGCATAATCCCTAACACCAAGGACTAATGCATCAAAAATTGATGAAATCTCAGAATTTTTAAATTTATATTTTTGAGGTTTTGTTTGCTCAATATCCCAACTGGAGAGGTCTTCTGAAAAAGATTTTAATTGCTTAATTTTTGATCCATTCTTATCAAGAATAAAACTATTCCCATCAAAAATTAAATTATCATTTGCTCCGATCTGGTTTACATATATCAGCGGTACTTGAAGATATTGAGCAGCAAAACTCGAAACTTTTGATCTTAGTTCTAACTTTTTAAAGGTATATGGGGAGGCCGATAAGTTTACTAAGATATCAACTTTTTTTTTCTTTAAATCAAAAATAGGATTCTTTTTATGAATTCCTCTACCCTCTATATTTTTGTTGACCCATAAATCCTCACATATAGTAAAGCCAATTCGCCAAGTTTTATTATTAATTTCTTTTGTTAATACGGAAACTTTTTCTTCTGATCTAAAGTATCTTTTCTCATCAAATACTTCATAGGTGGGAAGGATAATTTTACGAGCAATTATTTTCCACTCACCGCGCTCAAGCAATGCAATAGAATTATAAAGATTTGGGAAAAAAGAATCATTTATTATCTCAGCTATCCCTACTGTGATACTCAAGCTTCCATATTTTTTATTAATATCTAAGGCTAATTGGTCAAGAATTTGATATTGATTTTTGATTAAATTTTTTTTTAGAAGTAGGTCATTTGCTGGATATCCCCATAGTGATAATTCTGGAGTAAGAACTAAATCAGCAGAAGTTGAGCTAGCTTTAGAAGCAGTACAAAGAATTCTTTTTGCATTACCCTCTAAATCACCAACAACTGGATTAATTTGAGCAAGTAAAAACTTCATTCAACTAATTTAGTGGATTCATATAAATTATTCTTTTTAACAATATCTATTAATGAAGTTGGTAAATTAGAATAATTTAAATTTGATCTGAGCTTAGAACTTGAAATGTTTGGAATTTGTATGGTTGAAATCTTAAATTTCACTTTATAAGTTTCTAACATTTTAAGAGTAGTTGATTCAACAGGATATCCTTTTCTTAAAATTACTAAAAAACTAACTTCTTTAACAATTTTATCAAAATTATTCCAATGGCAAATATCTTTGATTAAATCACTTCCAATAACAAAATCTAAGTTATTAAGTTCATAAATTTTTTTGCAATATTTTATAGATTCTAATGCCCACTGGCTACTCACTTTTTGATTAAATTCAATTTTGGGATTATCTAAATCTTTAATCAATGTTTCTAATAGGTGACTACGAATTGAGAGGTCTTCTATATGCTTTTTGTTGGGATTGTTGCTTACATAACTAACAGTAGAATCATAAATTTTGGACAATTCCTCGAGTATTTTTTTATGACCAATGGTGGGCGGATCTGCACTAGTACCAAATAAAGCAATACTTTTTTCCATTTTAAGTTTTAAGGCAGAAAACTCACAAAATTATTATTTAAATTTCTTTTTGATAAATAAATATTAATGTGGTTAAAAATGTCTGGCTCTTTAAAAGTTATATTTTGGATCAATATAAAAGGGTCCATATGAGAAAATTTGCTTCTTATAAATATCTCTTTCGCTGCTAATTTACCAAGTATTTTCGTAGAGTGGATTGCGATTGCTGCTTGAATAATTGCAATAGGTACGTATGGTAATAAAGATATCCCATTAGTAAAAGGTGCTGTTAATAAAAATACTTTCTTAATGAGGTTAAAAGATGTATTAATACCAACTTGAGAAACTCCTAAAAATAAATTATTAATAGATATATTTTTGAAAATTTTTCTTGTAGATTCTCCCTTCAAATTTAAGCCATAAATCTTACTTAATTCATTGATTAATGCTGTATCTAATGCAAAACTTCCAGCAATATCGAATAAAATAAGAGGATTAAGAGCTACTGTCGATGCCTTTATAGTCGAAAATTTTCCAATAGTTGATTGAGCTAATTTCTGCCTTTTTTTTAATCTTTCTTCTTTTATCTTTAGGAACAATTTATCCGCCAATTGGAGAGAATTTAGAATTAATAATATCTCTCCATATTGACTAACTATATTTGCTAGATAGTTTCTGATATTATTTTCATTATTAATAATTATCGGTATATTTAAATCTTTTGGTAGCTTGAGCTTTATATTTTCAATTATTTCTTTTAAATCTTCTTTTTTCAAAAGATCGATTTTGTTTAGAACTATAATAATTTTTTTCCCATCTTTAATGAAGGCGCTGATTTCGCTTATTTCGTTTCTATTTATATCACCTGCAACTACAAATAAAATAAGATCTGAGTGATTTATACGAGAATAGATTTTTTCAGGGGATTTAATGTTGCAAAAATCAAAACCTGGAGAATCAAGTAATTCTATACTTTTAAGCGTTTGATCTTTTAGTGTGTATTCCTCAGCTTGTATTTCTCTTGTAGACCCGTTGATAATATTTGTTTTGAACATGTTCTTATTAAATAGAGAATTTAAAACAGAAGATTTGCCTACCCCTGATTTACCATATGCTCCAATTCTTATTTTCTTTTCTTTCAGCCTATAAATTTGTTGATTAAATGAAATTATTTCTCTATTTAGAGTTCTTTTTTCGTAGTTGGTAAGATCCATGGTCTCCCACCAATTTTTTAAAAGAAAATAATATTTATTAATTTTCAATTGTTTCATAACTTATTTTTTCCACCAACCAGCTAACACAGATAAGACAACCTCTGCACCAATAATTCCCACGAATCCTCCAAATTCATCTACTACTACTTTCACTCCTTTGTGATTCTTGTCAAATCTTGTTAATAATTGGTCTGCCTTTATCATTTCTGGAATGTAGTCCACTGGTTCGCAAATTTCTGATAATAATTTTTTATTTTCCCCATTAATTAATTTTGCCAGCATATTCTCACGTTTCACTACCCCTTGTATTTTGTCAACTTTATCTCCCAAAATAACCCACCAAGGGGAGTTATCTAACATTATAAGTTTTGAAATTTCATCAAGATTTGAAGACCCATCAAGACAAGGTGCTGATACCCTTGGGATCATTAAATCTTTAGCTTTTAAATCATTTAATTGAAAAACTTTAAATATCATTGCTGCCTCATCAGCTTCTATTAAACCTTTCTGACTTCCAATTTTTGCCATTTGTCTAATTTCTTCTTCATCAGTTGAGATTTCATTTTCTGCAGTTATGACTGGAAATATTTTCTCAATTAATATTAAAAATGGTCTCATTAAGGTATTTAATATTCTCAGGATTGGTACTGATAGTAGTGCTATTTGCAATGAAAATCTTGTACCTAGAGCTTTAGGGAGAACTTCTCCTATTAACACAACAAGAATATAAAAAACAATTGAAAAAAGAGTTAAGCCATAACTACTATTAATTACTAATGCACCGTATACTCCTAAAATTAGGCTTCCAATTATATTAAATCCATTATTAGTTATTGTAATTACAGTTAATGTCCTTCCAAGATGTTTCCTTAATTTGAGGAGTTGATTTGCAGAACTTTTAGGTTTTTGTTTTGAAGCTATTTCTAGAATCCTAATTGAATTTACAGCTAAAAAAGCCGCTTCAGCTCCCGAACAACATGCTGACCCAATTAAAATGATAAATATAAGTATAATTAAACCGTAAACACTTGGTTCCATTAAAATAAATTAAGCATTAAATCTGTTTAAACTCATTCTTCCATTTTTTTTTTAAACACGCCAATACACAATTTATGTTTAAACCTCACAATAAAGTTTTTGAAGAAAGAAGAGAAATTTTTCTAGATAAATTAGACGGAAAAGCTGCTATTATCCCTGGAGCTAACCTTGTAAAGCATCATGCTGATTGTGAATATCCTTTTAGACAAGATAGTAATTTTTGGTATTTAACTGGTTTTGATGAGCCTGATGCGATCGCTCTTTTTTTATCGCATAAGCCAAAAGGAGAGAGGTTTATTTTGTTTGTTGCACCTAAAGATATTATTACCGAAGTATGGAATGGTTTTAGATGGGGTTTAGATGGTGCTGAAAAAGAGTTTAAGGCCGATAAGGCTCACTCTATAAATGAATTAAGAGATTTACTTCCGGGATATATAAATGGAACTGATGAACTTGTTTTTTCAATTGGTAAGAATCCATTAATTGAGAAAATAGTATTGGAGGTATTTTCAAAACAACTTGAAAATCGCTCAAGATTAGGAATTGGTGCAAATTCTATAAAATCTCCTGAAATTTATTTAAATGAGATGAGATTAATTAAAAGTGAATTTGAAATTAAGAGAATGAGGGAGGCTATACAAATTTCAGCGGAAGCTCATGAACTAGTCAGGGAGTCTATTTCATCTAAAAAAAATGAAAGACAAATTCAGGGTCTTATAGAAGGATTCTTTTTAGAAAAAGGCGCTAGAGGACCTGCTTATAATTCTATTGTTGCTTCAGGAGATAATGCATGTATCTTGCATTACACTTCAAATAACTCCCCCTTAAATAAGGGAGATTTATTATTGGTAGATGCTGGCTGCTCATTAAGTGATTATTACAATGGTGACATAACACGAACTATTCCAATAGGTGGCAAATTTTCGAAAGAGCAAAAAGTTATCTATGAAATTGTTTTAACTGCACAAAAAAACGCAATTAAAGAAGCAGTAACTGGATCAAATTCTAGTAATGTGCATAATGTTGCTCTAAAAAGTCTTGTAGAAGGATTAAAAGAAATTGGCTTATTGTCCGGTAGTACTGAGGAGATAATTGAGAATAAACTATATCAACATCTCTACATGCACAGAACTGGACATTGGCTCGGCTTAGATGTTCATGATGTTGGAGCATATAGAATGGGAGACTATGAAGTCCCGCTTCAGAATGGGATGATTCTTACAGTAGAGCCTGGCATATACATCAGTGATAGGATTCCAGTCCCTAAGGGACAACCTTATATTGATGAAAAATGGAAAGGCATTGGTATTAGAATTGAAGATGATGTTCTTGTAAAAGATAAAAAACCAGAAGTTTTAAGTATTGCTGCACTTAAAGAAATTTCTGACATAGAGTTTTAAAATTTGACTTATCTATTTATAAGATTTATTTTTATAAAGTTTAAAGTATAAAAATGAATAATTCAGAGTCATACGATTCGAAACTTTCTAAAGCAAGAGGGTTGGCTAGTCAGCTTGGAATGTTTGCAGAAGAAAATGATATCCCCAAAGATCTTTGGGATTCATTGGAGGCTACAATTTATGATTTTTATAAAGTTTCTCACGATAGATAAAATACAATACATCTTAAAAATATCAATAACTAAAATCAATTATTTTTGAATAATTTAATCAAAAAGTGACCATAAACTGATAAATTATTTATTGAACATAAATAATTGAATGACCTCATCAGATAAGTTAAATCAAAATTCATCAGAAGAAAAGGAAAAAAACAGTGATTACTCTAAATCTAAAAGTTCTTCTATAAATTCAGGAATGATGGGTGCGTCAGCTGTTTTAGCAGCCGCAACAATTGATGAAGATGGAGTACCTACTGGTTACACTCCCAAGCCTGATGAAGGGAGGTTCATTATTAAAGTATTATGGTTACCTGATAATGTTGCTTTAGCTGTTGATCAAATAGTCGGTGGAGGCCCAAGCCCTTTAACTGCGTATTATTTTTGGCCAAGAGATGATGCTTGGGAAAAATTAAAAAGCGAACTAGAAAATAAAGGTTGGATTACAGATAATGAAAGAGTTGAAATATTAAATAAAGCGACAGAAGTAATTAATTATTGGCAAGAGGAGGGGAAAACAAAAAAATTAGAGGAAGCGAAGTTAAAGTTTCCAGAAGTAACTTTTTGTGGTACCGCTTAAAAATTAGTTTTTAGCAGCCTGAATTCTAGCCTCTGCCTTTGAAATCTCTTTCAAAGCTTTAATTTTCTCTGGATTTTTTTCATTATCAGAGAATTTACTAATTGCTAATCTTGCTTCTTTGAGATCTTGTTCGGCATTTTGAACATTTATCTCAGAACCAATTTCAGCATTGTTTACTAATACTATTACTTCATCTGATTCAATTTCAGCGAAGCCACCCATTAATGCTATCGATTTCCACTGAGAATTCATTCTTAACCTTAAAACGCCAATATCTATGGCAGTAACTAAAGAGATATGTCCTGGAAGTACACCAAGTTGACCTGTTGTGCTGGGTAGGATTACTTCTTCAGCTTCGCCTTGATAAACATTTTTGTTTGGAGCTAAAACCTTTAGAGAAATTGACATTAATTTAAAATTTTTGAGGATTAAATTTGTAAATAGATATTATTTTTCTGACTTAATTTTTTCAGCCTTTGCTTTTACTTCATCAATGTTGCCAACTAAGTAAAATGCCTGTTCTGGTAAATCGTCTAATTCACCTGACAAAATCATATTAAAACCAGCTATGGTGTCTTCTAATTTCACGTATTTACCAGACATTCCTGTAAATATTTCTGCTACGAAAAAAGGTTGTGAAAGGAATTTTTCAATTTTTCTAGCCCTATCAACTGTTAATCTATCCTCTTCAGAAAGTTCATCTAAACCAAGAATTGCAATAATGTCTTGTAGTTCTTTATATCTTTGCAAAGTTGATTGTACAGCTCTAGCAGTTTTGTAATGTTCATCTCCAACAACAGATGGTTGAAGCATCGTACTTGTTGAGTCTAGTGGGTCAACTGCTGGATAAATTCCCTTGGCTGCGAGAGCCCTTGCTAACACTGTGGTTGCATCTAAATGAGCAAAAGTTGTTGCTGGAGCAGGATCAGTTAGGTCATCTGCAGGTACATAAACAGCTTGAATGGAGGTTATAGAACCTTCTAATGTAGAAGTAATTCTTTCCTGTAGTTCACCAACGTCAGTCCCCAGAGTAGGTTGGTATCCAACTGCCGAAGGCATTCTTCCGAGTAATGCTGATACTTCAGAGCCAGCTTGCACAAATCTAAAAATGTTATCGACAAAAAGTAGAACGTCTTGCTTATTTACATCTCTAAAATGTTCAGCCATTGTGAGTGCAGACAATCCTACTCTCATTCTTGCGCCAGGAGGCTCGTTCATCTGTCCGAAGCATAAAGCAACTTTTGATTGAGTTAAATCATCTGCATTAATAACACCTGATTCTTTAAATTCTTCATATAAATCGTTCCCTTCTCTTGTTCTTTCTCCTACGCCTCCAAATACAGATACTCCACCATGCTCCTTAGCAATGTTATTAATTAACTCTTGAATCAAGACGGTCTTACCTACACCAGCACCTCCAAATAATCCTACTTTCCCTCCTTGTCTGTAGGGAGCTAGTAGATCGATAACTTTTATTCCAGTTTCAAAAACTTTTGGTTTAGTTTCTAGGTCAGTTAATTTTGGAGCAGCTCTATGGATTGGGGCAGTGTCTTTAGTTTGTACTGGACCTTGCTCGTCTACTGGTTCTCCTAAAACATTAAATATTCTTCCTAAAGTTGCTTCTCCTACAGGTACAGATATTGGAGCACCTGTGTCAATTGCCTCCATACCTCTTACAAGGCCGTCTGTACCACTCATAGCTACTGCTCTGACCCTATGATCACCAAGAAGCTGTTGGACCTCTGCAGTGAGCGCTATCTCTTGTCCAGCGGGATTTTTTGCTTCAATTCTTAAAGCATTTAATATTTTGGGTAATTTTCCGGCGGGGAATTCTACATCTAGAACTGGTCCAATTACTTGACGAACTACGCCTTTTGTTTGTGAAGAAGTTGATGGAGTTGCTACCATTTTTTATTGTTAGGTGATGAATAGCTGATTTAAAACAGCTCATAATCCGAAAATACTACCACCTCATGGGTAGATTCGTTAAATCGGTTCGGCCACCCGAACAGTTAAAGTATGGTTTAAATGCTGCTTTGCGGATTATGTTGTTGATGATACGGATAGAGAAATTCTCTTTCCTCTTTTTATGACGCAAAGCGTCTCAATCATGATCCTCCATTAATCTATGGCAGCTGTTTCACTTACAGTCTCTACAGTTAAACCACTGGGAGATAGAATATTTATCAAAGTTTCCGCATCTGAGGAAAAAACTGCTGGGGGCATACTTTTGCCTGATACAGCTAAAGAAAAACCACAGATAGGAGAGGTTGCTCAGGTAGGTCCTGGGAAACTTAACGAAGATGGTTCTCGACAAACTCCTGAAGTGAGTATTGGGGACAAAGTCTTGTACAGCAAATATGCTGGAACTGACATTAAATTGGGAGGAGATGAATATGTCTTACTCTCTGAAAAAGATATTTTAGCTGTAGTAGGCTAGAATATTTGTTTCAAAAATTATTAAAACTTATTATTAAATTGCTGCCTAAACATGGCTAAAAGAATTATTTACAATGAGCAAGCTCGTAGAGCGCTCGAGAGAGGAATCGATATCCTTGCTGAGTCTGTGGCTGTAACGCTTGGACCAAAAGGAAGAAATGTTGTCTTAGAGAAAAAATTTGGTGCTCCACAAATTATTAATGATGGTGTCACAATCGCTAAAGAGATTGAGTTAGAAGACCACATTGAAAATACAGGGGTTGCATTAATTAGACAAGCCGCGTCAAAAACTAATGATGCTGCTGGAGATGGTACTACAACTGCTACTGTTCTAGCGCATGCAATGGTTAAAGCCGGTTTAAGAAACGTTGCTGCAGGGGCTAATGCAATCACCTTAAAAAAAGGAATTGATAAAGCCACAGAATTTCTAGTTGGTAAGATTCAGGAGAATTCTAAACCTATCAGTGATAGTAATGCTATTGCTCAATGCGGAACTATTGCAGCTGGAAATGATGAAGAGGTAGGTCAAATGATCGCCAATGCTATGGATAAAGTAGGGAAAGAAGGTGTTATTTCCCTAGAAGAAGGAAAATCAATGACTACCGAATTAGAGGTTACTGAGGGAATGCGTTTTGATAAAGGCTACATTTCACCTTATTTCGCAACAGACACAGAGAGAATGGAAGCTGTTTTAGATGAACCATATATTCTTCTAACTGATAAAAAAATTGCCTTAGTACAAGATTTAGTACCTGTTTTGGAACAAATAGCTAAAACAGGAAAGCCACTAGTCATTATTGCAGAAGATATAGAGAAAGAGGCTTTAGCTACTCTTGTAGTTAATAGATTAAGAGGGGTCTTAAATGTTGCGGCAGTAAAGGCTCCTGGATTTGGTGATAGAAGAAAAGCTATGCTTGAAGATATGGCTGTCTTAACTAACGGTCAACTTATAACTGAAGATGCAGGCTTGAAATTAGAGAATGCTACTTTAGATATGCTGGGAACTGGTAGAAGGATAACCATCAATAAAGAGACTACAACAATAGTGGCTGAAGGGAATGAAGAAGCTGTTAAATCTAGATGTGATCAAATTAAAAAGCAAATGGATGAGACGGATTCCTCATATGACAAAGAGAAGCTTCAAGAGCGTTTAGCAAAATTAGCTGGAGGAGTAGCAGTAATTAAGGTTGGAGCTGCAACTGAAACTGAGATGAAAGACAAAAAACTTCGTCTTGAAGATGCTATCAACGCCACTAAAGCCGCTGTTGAAGAAGGAATTGTACCTGGAGGAGGAACAACTCTTGCCCATTTATCTCCAATTTTAAAAGATTGGGCTGATAAAAATTTAGTAGGAGAAGAATTAATAGGAGCTAATATTGTAGAGGCTTCACTAACTGCGCCTCTTATGAGGATTGCAGAAAATGCAGGTTCTAATGGCGCTGTTATCGCTGAGAATGTAAAGTCTAAGCCATTTAACGATGGATTTAATGCTGCTACTGGAGAGTATGTTGATATGTCCGCAGCTGGTATAGTAGATCCTGCAAAAGTTACACGTTCAGGATTACAAAATGCAGCTTCCATAGCAGGAATGGTTCTTACTACTGAATGCATAGTTGCAGATTTACCTGAGAAAAAAGAATCATCTGCACCTGCAGGAGCTCCAGGTATGGGCGGTGACTTTGATTATTAACTAAACAAAAGTTGATATACTAACTTTTAAGTTTAAGGGATCATTTTAATGATCCCTTTTTTTTCGCAAACCTTATCCAATCCAGCCGGCGCTAAGGATAATTGCTAGTGACAAAAATATTACTAAAAATGTCCAAGTTATTTTGTTGAGAGATGCTTCTGCACTACTTGCGCTATTGAACATTGAGCTTCCACTAGCTGCGATTCCGCCCATGCCATCACCTTTTGGGCTATGAAGCAAAACTAGGAGGATCAGAATAGTCCCAGAAAAAACCCATATCCAACTTAAAATTTGAACCATTTCTTAAATTGTATTTTATTAATATTAGACATGTTGTACGACTTTATTATAACCTTTCAACTCGATTTCTTTAATAAGTGATTTTCCTGTCATTTCTTTTGGAGTTGGTAGATTTAATAACTGTAATAAAGTTGGTGCAATATCTGCTAAGCCTGCATTATCCCTTAAATAAATCTCATTTCCCATATTCGGGATTTTTCTTTTTTCTCCCTCGATGAAAATTAATGGAACTTTATTTGTTGTGTGTGCTGTCCATGGTTCGCCTGCAGGCCCTTTCATTACCTCTGCGTTACCATGATCAGCTGTTATAAGAATACTTCCACCCATTTCCCCAGTAGCATTTACTATTTGACCAATACATTTATCTACGGTTTCTATAGCTTTAATTGTTGCATTCATATTGCCTGTGTGACCTACCATATCAGGATTAGCGAAATTTATAACAACAAAAGCATAGTTTCCACTTTTAATAGCTTCAGAGCAACTAATAGTTAATTCTTCGGCAGACATCTCTGGTTCCATATCATAAGTTGCCACTCTTGGAGATGGAATTAAATGTCTCTCTTCTCCAGGTAAAGGGATTTCTACTCCTCCATTAAAAAAATATGTTACATGAGGATATTTTTCTGTTTCTGCGGTTCTGTATTGTTTTAGTCCATTTTCTGAAACTATTTGGCCAATAAAATTATTGAGAGATTCAGGAGGAAATGCAACCTTAACTGATAAATTTGGATCATATTGAGTAAAAGTAACTAAATCTAGCTTAGGGAAAAATTTTCTTTCAAAATCTAAAAATTCTTTCTTTGCAAGGGATTTTATTATTTGTCTAGCTCTGTCTGGACGGAAGTTAAAGCAAATTAAACTATCCCCATCTTTTAGATAGTTTTCAGATATTCGTATGGGCTCTATAAATTCATCAGTTATATTTTTTTTATAACTTTTTTTAATGTAATCCTGAGGAGAAATATTCGTTAATTTAATTTCTGGATCAGTTAAATTAGCATATGCCTTTTCTGTTCTGTCCCATAAAAGATTTCTATCCATTATCCAGTATCTTCCACATATAGAAGCTATTTCACCTGTATTGAATTTTTTTATGCATGACTCTATTTGATTTATATATTTAGATGCACTTTTTGCAGGAGTATCTCTTCCATCGGTAATAATATGAATTGCTACTTTTTTGAGGCCATTATCAGATGCCCATTTTATTAAACCTAATAAATGATCGATATGACTGTGAACTCCTCCATCAGAACATAATCCAGTGATATGCAAAGTAGAATTGTTTTTCTTTAATGAATCAGCCATCTCCTTTAGTTCACCAACCATGCCTAACTGATTGTTTTTTACGACATTTGAGATTCTTACAAGCTCTTGTTGGATTATTCTTCCCGAACCAATGGTAAGATGACCTACTTCTGAATTACCCATTTGACCATCTGGAAGACCTACATCAGATCCACTGGCACTTATCAAAGTGTGAGGATATGCGTGCCATAAAGAATCCATAACTGGTGTACTAGCGCTTTTTATAGCATTGTCTGAAACATCTTCTCTATATCCCCAACCATCTAGTATTGCAAGAACAACGGGAATCTGAGGGGCATTTAACCTATTTATATTTTTGCTGATAATCTTTGACATTTTTTAGATCAAATTACTTATTAAGTGATCCAAGCTTAAATTTAGCTGTAAACGCTGTTCTTTAACAATTTATATTTTACATAGTTAGCTTTTGCTAATTTATGAAAATATTGAACTTATTTTATTTATTGATAAATATGCCAAATAACACAAGAAGGATCGTAATACTTTCCGAAGTGCAGCTTAGGAAAACTGTTTCACGTTTAACTTCCCAAATTGTTGAAAAAGTTAAAAGTCTAGATAATTTGCTTTTGGTTGGTATACCTACTAGAGGAATTGATCTTGCCAAAGTTATAGAAAAAGAATTAATGTCTAAAACAGGTATAAAAGTGAAAACAGGAATTATTGATCCAACTTTTTATAGAGATGATCAAAATAGAGTTGGTACTCGCCTAATAAAAGCAACTGACATTCCAACTCCTATTGAGAAAAAAGAAATTCTCTTGATAGATGATGTAATTTATACAGGTAGAACAATTAGGGCTGCAATGGATGCTCTAAACTCATGGGGTAGACCAAAAAGAGTGATGTTATTAGCAATGGTAGATAGAGGTCATAGAGAATTACCTATCCAACCTGATTTTTGCGGAAAGAAAGTCCCGACTAGGAAAAATGAAATTATTAGTTTACGTCTTAATAGTGTTGATAATGAAGAAGGAGTTTTTCTTGAGTAATTGAAGTTTAAAAGATATTTCCTAAATTATATTCTCCTAAAAATTCATCTTTTATATCAAAACATCTAACTAATAAATCAGCTTTTTTAGTAATGTCAAAGAAAAGTGTCAAGTTATCTTCGCCAGGAATAGTTTTATTTTGCAGTTCTATTTTTAGTGGTTCTTTGTCCCATTTTATAATTTCTTCTTCACTTTGAACTTCTGATAATTTTGGTAATCCATTTTCAAAAATCACATCATATTTTCTTTCTCTTTTTGTTTCTCCAATTACTATTTCAAATATTTTCTGATTATTTCTACTGGCTTGAAGGACAAGTTTAAATGGGTTTTCAGTAGGCCACGTTTGACCTCTGCAAAAAATAGGATGCCAAAAGTGTTTTTGTTCTCTTCTATTAAATAATCTTATAGATAATCCTTTGGTTAATATATCTTTAATTTTTACCCCAGGGGTCATTGCTAGAGCTCCCAAAGCTATTGATTCAATGGGAGGTGGCGATTTTATTTGTATTTTTGAAATCTTTTTTGTTATCCATTCTTTAACTAAAGGTATTTGAGATCCCCCCCCAACCAAAATAATTGCATTTAAATCTTCGACTGTGCAAAATTTCCCTCTTGCTTGATTTAATAAATCTTTAAGCAAAGAGTTAAGATGATTAAGAAGATTGTTTTCAGTAACAATCTTCTCAAATATTTCTTTACTTAGGTAATATTCCTCTTCTTTATTTCCTTCGATTAAAAATTTTATTGGGTATTTTGTTTCATTTTTGATTTCTTTTGAACTTAGTTTACATTTTATTTCTTCTGCCCTTAATGAATTAATTGCATATTCATTGTCCGGAATAAAATAATCTACGATCCACTGATCAATATCTTTACCTCCAATTTTTGAACCTGTTTTACCAATTATTTCAGCGCACCTTATTTTTTGTTTTGAAATTGAGCTAACATCATTTCCTTTGAATTTTAGTAGTTCAGCTATTGGGCCTGATTTCCCTTCCCCTCCCTCTATTTTGACTATATTCATATCGATCGTACTTCCTCCAAAATCTAATGTCATAATTTTGGAACCGAATGGTACATTTATTCCTAAACTTGCAGCAGTTGGCTCATCAACAAGCGCTATTTCATCTACAGTTATTCCTCCACAAAGGTTAACTAACCATTCTCTATAACCTTTATATGTATCAATCGGAGCAGTTAAAACAAGTCTCTTTATTTCATATTTTTGAGGAATGGTTTCCCATAAAAATTTAAGAAATTTTTCTCCACATTCAGTAGGGTTCAAGATATTTTTTTTGTTAATTTTTTCAATAGAATTTCCAATTAATCTTTTAAAATTAGAATGAAAAAAAAGCTCAGAATTAGTGTTATCTCTCATCTTTAAAGCACTAATACCAATTTTAAGAGTTTTTGAAGGTTCCTCGAACCAAACTGCTGTAGGTATAATTCCCGGAGATGATGTTATATTCGGTAATTCGATTAAAATGGCATTGTTATCATTTTGATCCTGAAAAGCTACAACAGTATTAGTATTTCCTAAATCAATAGCAAGTGTTCCAGATAATTTTTTTTTCATATAAATTTTTTTTGAATTAATTAAGTGCTTTTTGTAATTTATGTTTTGAATCGGTCCAATAAACTGTAAAATATATTTTATAATAAAAAATTTTTTTAATGAACATATCAAGTAATGCGGGAATTGATTCTAATGATCTTGCAAAAAGAGGTGAAAGCTTAATTAGAAAATCAACTAACAGATATTTAACAACAGTAAGAATTGCTTTCAGAGCTAAGCAAAGACGTTTTGATGATTTTGATGGACTATTAGAAGAGTCAACTATTAAACCTGTACAAAGGTCAATAATTGAACTAAGCGATGAACAAGACCAACCAGATTTACTTCCTGGTTAATTTTGGTTAAGGACAAAAGAAGATGGAGACTACTTAAAGATTTTAAAAAAGGCAAATTTTGCTTTTTGATTGGTATTGATAATTGGTCAGTTGAGTTACAAAAAAGTGAATTTCATTTGCTTTACCTATTACTTCTGAGAATTAATGACCAACTTATAGATATTAAAAATGAATTAATGGATGAGGAGTCTATTACTCTAGAGTTGGAACAGCTCCCTTGGTATGTTGAGTTGCAAGGAAAAAAGAATGAGTGGAGCTTGAGGTTTGTTTTTGAAAGTCAAGACCAAACAAGATCTTTCGAAATGTATTGGCCGATACCATTAGCACAAAATTTATTTTATGAAATAAAAAAGATGTGGGAATCAATGGATTAAAAGATTAATAAAGTTGGAAATTTTGGAAAATATTTCCCCGAGCTTAAAAAATTTTTTCACATTTTTTCCACAAATATTTTTAAAAAATTATTTAGTTAACTAAGTCATGTGGAAAACTTTTAAAATCAAAATAATCTATATATTTTTGTAAGAATTCTTCTTAGAAAATTAGCTTCTAAGAACCCCATTGTGATGACTATGTTCTCATTATTCTATTCGTGAGACTGTCTTAATAATTAAACATGTTGACGATTTAGTGATTTTGAAGAAAACTAGTTCTTGTAGTTTTAATTTCAATAAATTTTTTGAAAATGCATGAGTTAAATAATGATTTAAATCCTTTAGTTTTAAATCAAAAAGATGAAGTAATTAGTTTTAAATGTGATCTTCACGAAAATCTCCAAAAGGCTTTGAAAGAATTTGTAGAGGAACATCCTAATTGGGATCAATACAGGATATTACAAGCTGCTATTGCAGGGTTTTTGATGCAAAACGGATTTCATAGTAGGGACTTAACGAGACTCTATATTGGAAATATGTTTTCGATGAATTTTAATGACTAAAATTTCATATTTTTTCTAGTAGTATTTTTGCTATATCATTTCTAACAGGCAATATAGACAACCTATTCCCTTTCTTTACGACTAATAAATCATCTTCACTAAATAAAATCCTTAATTCTGGCAAACTTAAAATATTTTTTGACTTTGATATATATTTTACTTTTACACAATCCCATCTCGGATTTTCAGTTTTCGATTTTGGATCAAAATACTTTGAGTCTTTATCAAATTGAGTAGGATCAACAATTTTTAGATCTATAACCTCCATGAGCCCCACAATACCTGGCGGTTTACAGTTTGAATGATAAAAAAAGACTTTATCTCCTTTATTCATATTTCTCATGAAATTTCGAGCTTGATAATTTCTTATGCCATCCCATAAAGTAACTCCATCATTTTTTAAATTGTCGATACTATAAGCATGAGGTTCACTTTTCATTAGCCAGTAGTTTATTTCAGTCATATCAATAATTTAGAAGAAAATTACAATGTGTGAACGGTGTGTGAACAGAATATTAAAAACGTTCAAATCTAGGTTAATTATCCATCAAATTATCTATTTAGGAAAGTGATGGTTGGTATGGAGTAATTAATTCTCTAAATATTAATGTTTTTATCACTTAAATCAAAAAATAAATATTTAAAATCGAAAACAGAAATGATTTTCATTTTCATATTGGTGTAAATTTTATACATTAGGTAGTATTTTTTATGAGTCAAGTCTGTTTAATATCAGGTTCGCCAGGATGCGGTAAGACAAATTGGATATTAAATACTTTTAAGAATTATTCTGGTAATTGTGGTTACTTACGTCTAGGAGGATATTCCGAAATTAATTTAGAGCAAGCAATAAATTCAAAAATTGATTTTGCTTTTTTGAAAGATCAAATTCCTAACTTATTAGACTTATCTATTTCAAACTCAATATCAGAGAAAGATAAAGAAAACATTTTAATTATTATTGAATTTCCACAATTTTTTACACCTAAATCTCAGGGTATTAATGGAGTTGATCTGAGAATTATTAATGAACTTGAAAAATATAATCTCCAACCAAATAGATATCTTCATTTTGGTAGAGATCCAGAATTATCAATTAAAGATACTTTAGATTTTAGAGAAATTGAATCAATAAGCCTTGATCTTCAAAAGCATATTTGGGATCCTGCAAGCTTGAATACTTTTTGGTTTGAATTAGTTAATGGTGCTTATGGGGATGTATATAGAGCAAAAGCATTGATGAACTTACCTGATGGGCGTTACATCTTGTTTAATTGGATAGTCAGTCAGCAAGGATCTCAATATCAAACATTAAACCAAGTTGCCCCTCTTAATGGAAGACCAGAAAGATGTTCTGAAATTGTTATACAAGGGAAAAATTTAAACTTCGAGTCAATAAAAGCAACGATTCATAATTGCCTTCTTAATGATGCTGTACTAGATCATCATCAAACTTCACTTAGAAATTCACAATTACAAACTGCTCGCCGTTAACTTAAAAATGAATCAAGCTGTCATCTCATGTTTACATGCAAATCTACCTGCAGTAGAGGCTGTCTTAAAAGATATTGAACTCCAAGGAATTACAAATATTACCTGTCTTGGAGATCTAGTGGGTTATGGTCCTCAACCTAATGAGGTTATTGAGTTAATAAGAGATAAAGAAATTCCTACTTGTCAGGGATGTTGGGACGAAGACGTTGTTGATGGATTAGATGCTTGCGATTGTAGTTATCCTTCTCAGCTTGCTGAAAAAAGAGGTCATTTTGCTCATCAATGGACTACAGATAAATTAACTACAGAAAATAAGGATTATCTAGCTAATCTACCCTACTCAATACGTAAAGATAAGTGTCTTTTTGTTCATGGTAGTCCTAATAGTCAACATGAATATCTTCTACCCGATATGGATGCATTCGCAGCTCTTGAGAGAGTTGAAAATGCCAGAGCAGAGATTCTATTTTGTGGTCATACTCACCAACCTTATATTCGCGAATTAGCAGATGGTTCAATTGCTGTAAAGATCAAAAATGCTGTTCCCAAAGATACTCAAGAAAAAGAAATTCAATTGCCGATGCGAAGAATAGTAAATGCAGGTTCAGTTGGAGAGCCAAGACATGGAGGAACTAAAGCTACTTATGTTGTTTATAACGATGTCACTAATGAAGTAAAAATTAGAGAAGTGGAATATGATATTGAACTTACTTGTAAAGCAATAATAGATGCCGGTCTTCCTCCGATTTTTGCATGGCGTTTAAAAAATGGATTCGAATTTGCAGAACAAGCTGAAGATGCATCTCATGTTTGTGAAAGATGATAGAACGCTGGGCACTCGTAAGTGGTCTTAAAGGGGATCTAGATACTTATGAACTTATTCAAAAAGACTTAAAAAAAACTCCTGGTAATATAACTCTTTTTGTTTTGGGGGATATGATAGGTCCTGAAAAAAACTGTAATAGGCTTCTCCATAGGTTAATTAATCCAAAAAGTAATGATTTACAACCATGGTGCATATATGGTTGGTGGGAAGAACAAATCCTCTTGGAAAGTGGTTACCGTGGTGATCAAAGAGCTGAAGCTTTGAGAATAAATAAGGGTGAAGAAGTAGTTAAGTCTCTTACGAATGCTGTAGACAAATCATTTCTTGATTGGATAGCAGCACTTCAATTTGGATTTGTTGAACTTGATTGTGGTTTGATTCACGGAAGCTCAAAAGATGTTGGCGAAAATTTAACACTAGATACGCCGCCACTGACACTCCTTGATAGACTTACACGTCTTCAGGTAAACAGATTATTTACTGCAAGAAGTAAACAACAGTTTCACTTGGAATTGACAGAGGGGATTGTTAATTCTGAAGTAGAAGATTTAAATGGAAATCGTAAGAAAGAGCAGAAAGTTCCTCAAAAAGCTGTTATTGGTATTGGGGCAGGAAAAAATTATACTCTTTATGATGTCGGGACTGATAATACTCAATTCGTACAAGCAGGATATAAAACAGAAAAAAGAATTAAGGGATTTGGAAGGCTTTAGTTTTTAGCATCAAGTACCCACTTCATTAGCCAAAAATTTTCTTCAGTCATATCAAGGGATTTGGAGTAATTTATCTGCTAAAATTCTGCTAGAATCAGAATTCTTATATGTTAATTATCCATCAAAGTTTCTATTTAGGGAAGCGATGGTTGGTATGGGGTGCATGCGAATTATCAGCTACTCACACTTGAGCTTTTTATGTAACATAATAAGTTTACATAAAGTAACAATTAAATGAAAAGACTTTTTCCTTATATCGCCTTTGCATGTTTAACTGGTTTTACGGCTACAACCGCTTTACCAGTTATAGCTGGCGGTTGTAGTAGCCACATGAACAAAAAAGCTGAAATCAAATGCGCTGAAGATGATACTGAATGTCAAACTGAAAAAGCTGAAAAGTTTGATTTAAAAGATTCTCTCAAGTCATAAAATCATGACTCAAATCAGTTTATTTATGAACTCTGCCCCAAGAGATTTGATTGAGTTCACATTTTTTTCGGCTGTTGGTTTTACTGCAGGATTATTTGGTCTAATTTAGTTATAGAAAATTGACCCATTCTTTTTTTCTCCTAACCTTTTCAAGTCTTTCTTTCTTTTATGTGATGGCTTGCTTATGGAGAGATTTAATTAATCAAAAGTAAAAAATATTTTTTAAATTATCTTTTATAGATAAATCTTTGTATGTCTTCGAATAGATTAGATTTTGATTTAAAAAATCCATTACTTTTTAAATAAGATTTTCCTTTTTCTATATTTTCAATTCTTTTTTCATAAGAATTTTCATCTAAATTTTTTTGCATAAAAAATTAGTCGGACTCTTATTCTGAATAATGCTCACAAAAAAGCGGTTACCTTAAATACAAAATTTAAATTCTTTTTTGAATTTCTTTTCATTCAAACTAAAGATCAAATAAAAAAGTTTTTTTCTTAGATTTCTAAGAATCTTTTGATATCTTGTTCTTCATCTCCTCAATATTATTAATTAATTTGTCTAACCATTCTGTATTATCTTCTGGTTTTAAATATTTAATTTTGGGTTGATTACTTTCAAGAGTCTCAAAATCTCCACTCATAAATTCTCCTTTGTATATTTGTTTAACTACCTCTTTGTTCTAATTGATTTGACTAAAACACTGCGTATCTAATGTGTGCGGTTTGAGGAACATTTAGGTACGGAAAGAGGTATGTTTTTTTAGCCATTTAAATCTATGGCTGACCTAAATTAGAAATATGGTTGTCATGAGATAGTTGCCTTGCTGCAACTGAAATCAACCATAAACTTTAAATTGCATTTAATAAAATGACTTACTACAGTTGCTTTGATCGAAAAGGAAACATAATTGCTCGCTGTCAGACTAAAGAAGATATAGATGTTCTTAAGAAAATGGGCAGACCAATAATGGAAATAAAAGAAATGAAAAAAGAGGAATCAGTTGTTTGTTCTTTAACTGGTAGTCCATCCGATTACAATGAAGATTATTAAGAGTATGACTCAAAGATCACTTCAATTAAATCAACATGGAAGATCAGTAGTTCTTTTGTTGGTTGCATTGAATAGTATTTGTACTTTCTTTTTTACTTTTGAAAAAGCATTAACTGATCGCGAAAGAGCGAGATAAAAATATTTAATTATTTGTGGATTAACAGTCAATAAATAAAATTTAAGACATAAAAAAAAGACCCTTTTACAGGTCTTTTTTAAATGGTGACGACAGAAAGGAGATCTATTTAATAATCAGATTAAGAATTTTCTTAGAAATTAGTTTTGAAAGTAAAAATGATTACTCACTTCTTCATGCTTTACAAACGACTTTATTTTTAAGATAGTTCAGAATTAATACTGAAAGTTTAATTTCTGATCACTTAACTTACTTTCCGTAAAGGTTAGAAAAGTTAATTTACCTTGGTGTTGCAGACCATTGGTTAGTGAAGATCTAGTTGGTCAACCTTGGTCGAGTCGATCACCAGAACTGTCGTATAAATAAATTAATCGGTCTCAAATATTTTGCATGAATCCTTAAGATTGATTTAATCATGATTAATTAAATCTTTAATCATCAGACCACATCATATCTTAGTGAGCGTTTCAATTTATTCAACTGGAGTTAGTGAATAACAAATGTCTTTATAACCATTTTCTTTATCCCACTCTTTCATCTCTGGAGTACTTGTAGCAGCAGCAAATCCTTCTAAATCTTTGACTTTAAGTATCAAGTGACTTTTATGGTCATTTACCTTGATGAGTTCATATTCTTCGACATATTTATGTCCCTCCTTTTCATGGAAATCGGCTACAAATTTATCGAAATCTTCAAAAGAACAATCAAAAGTAGAAACTATTAAGGTATTCATAAAAAAGATGGTTTTATCCCTCTATGTTAGATCGACTGTCAATCGTATTTAATAGTTACTTTTAAGCAGCATCATATTCTTCATCTTCAAGTTCTCTCATAAATCTTTTATCTAATAAGTAATCGTCTAAAAGCTCTGCTGCCATAAGCATCTCAGGAGCAGGTTCTTGTAAATTTTTATCTAATAAGTAATTGTCTACAAGGTCTAGATTGTTATTTTCTTTAATTTCTTTATCGCTGTCTAATAGCTCTCTTATGTAGGTATATACAAGCTTTTTATCGTACCCACTTTCTCTAATTTCTTTCATCATTTCGATTGGAATTTTCATAATCGTCAACCCCTATGTGAAAGCCTATATACGCATACTTACGAAGATATAAGAAAAATGCAAGAAAGAGGAAGGATGGAAGAAGACTTCTATATTTAAATCTTATTTTTAATAATTAATTAATTTTCTCTTTCCATCTCTATTTTCTACTTTATTTATTCTTAACCCAATAAACAAAGCCCATATAAGTGCAAAGACAATTGGTAAGAAAATGATTGCAAGTTTCATCATTTTTTTAATCCTGTTATTTGCAAAAATAATAACTTTTAAATCAATAAGAAAATATAGGTACTTTATCTAAAAAAGTAGGGTCGAGGTTAGATCGGCTTTCAATCACAAATTATCCTAAATCTTTTCCTCAGAAAATGTCTTTATATTTATTAGTTTTGCTAGAATTTTGCTAGAATAGAAATTTAATAAAATTTGAAAAACCTAGTCATATCAAGCTGGCACATAGTTCATTAGCCAGAAATTTTCTTCATTCATATCAATGGATTTGGGTGAAATTATAGGGTTTGGACAAAGTTTGGGTAACTTTCATATAAACTGATTATCTATCAAATTATCTCTTTAGGAAAGTCTGATGTGTTAAGGGAAACTTCATTATTTTTGTATTGTTATCCTAATTTTAGATATTTGATGATTTGATAATTTCCCATGCTTCAGATGCAGTGTCTGCATATTCAAAAAGATTTAAGTGCTCATCTGCAATTAATCCAAGATCAGCTAAATATTCGAAATTAATTATTTTATTCCAATATTCTCTTCCAAAAAGTATTATTGGAATTTTATTTTTCATTCCTGTTTGACGGAGTGTTAATAGTTCAAATAATTCATCCAATGTTCCAAAACCTCCAGGGAAAAATACAGCTCCTATTGATCTCATGACGAAATGGATCTTTCTTAATGCAAAATAATTAAACTTAAAGCAAAGACCTGGAGTTATAAAAGAATTGGGTATTTGTTCATTGGGGAGACTGATATTTAACCCTATAGATTTGCAATTTGCTTCAAACGCACCTCTATTAGCAGCTTCCATAATCCCTGGACCCCCACCAGTCACGATCACATGTGAATTACATGCTTTACTTTGATTATCAATTGAAGCAAGTTTAGAAAACTCCCTTGCGGATTGATAATAGTGACTCATTGATAACAAATTTTCAAGTCTATTTAAATTGCGTTTAAGCAAAATAGATGAAGGATTTTTTTTAATTAACTTTTTTATGTCGTCAATTTTCTCTTTTGTTTTTGATTCTTCATCAATACTTGCACCTCCAAAAATTATTATGGTTGAAAGAATTTTATTTTCTTCTAGGATTAAATCTGGTTTAGTAATTTCAAGCAGCATTCTGACACCGCGCATTTCGTTTAGGCTGAGCAAACCAAGATCTTCATAAGCCAATTTATATGCTTCAGAATTAATAATTAAATTAAGATTCTTTGAATTATTAAGTTTAGTTGAAAGACCTTTTTTTGTTTTGTTCATATCAAACAAGGGTCTTAATTTTTCGTTCTAACGGATTAAAGCTGACTCGCTTAATTTGATTATCTTCGAAAATCCAATAAACAGGAAGACTCTTTCTCGCCTTAATTAAACTTATTTTATCTAATTTTTGTGGGATGAATTCTTTAGCGGGATCAAAAAATTTATCTCTTTTGGGTTGATTTAAAACAATACTACCTTCTTTCCCTGAAATTGATCTGTGATAAGTCCCAATAGGAATTTTTAATGCCCCCATAGATCTATTTAAAAAAATCACATGATGTGGTTCATCCCATGAAGGATTTATTAAAACAAACGTTCTTTCTCCAGTGATAACTAAGTTGTGATCAATTTGATGATTGTGAACATAATATTGTTCACCTTTAAAATTATCAGGAGGAGATATTGCCTTTCCAGAGTGAATTACTACATCACAACCATTAGATTCCTCCAAACCTGCATCAAAGAATGTCACTTTTGGGGTTTCTCTAAAAATTGTTGTTGGCATAAATTTTAATTTCATAGTTAAACCTCTCATTAAAAATTTATTTATATTTTTAGAATTTATAAGCTATGAAAACTAATTAATAAATAGTCAGTTACAACAAACTAAACAATCTTCTTTAGTTGGGTAATCTTGACATGCTCTCTTAAAAGTTTTTTCTAAAACTTCTGCTTTATTTACATAATCAAGATTACGCAGAGCTTTGTTCGGAACTGTGAATTGTGTTTGAAGTTTCATTTCTTCCTCCTTGTTAATACTGTTTTTTGAAGCCATCTCGGGTTATAGAAAACCTTAATCCTAAATAAGAAATTAAAATTGCCCAAAATAAGATCTCTATAGTTAAATTAGTCATTTGCTTTTCCTCCTTTCTATCTGACTATGGTCTAGTACGGATGATATATAAAAATCAAGCGTAAGAATACTCAAAAAATTGGACTATTAATAGCAAAAAGTTTTGCAATGGTTATTACTAGGATGCTGTTCGCATTCTTTATTCCATTAAACTTCAAGTTTTTTTGTTTTAATATCGAATCAAAGATTTTTTGTATCCTACCCTATCTCTTTGATAGTGAATGTGTCGTTTAGTGCCACAAGAATTACCTATTGACTACACTTATGTTTTAATTCATTTGAATAGTTAATCTCAAGTTTGTTGTGTGCGGTTAGAGGAACAAAATTGTACGGATTAAGGTTCAAAAAACTCTCAAAGTAAAAATAATGAACAGAAAAATATCTTCAAAGGTTTTAATTTTATCTTTAAAAAAGATTGGGTAAAGTTTGGATAAAAATCTCTAAAACTTGTTATCCCAGTAATAGCTAGACGAGTGTTCCGTTCATTAGCTAAAACTTTTCTTAATTCATATCAATGGATCTAGGCTATTTTTAAAGCTTGGAGGACGTGTTATCCAAACTTTTGAGTAAAAATTTATTATCCATCAAAGTATCTAATTAGGGAAGTGATGGGCAATAGGTGGTAGGTAAACCTTTTCTAAACTTATAGATAATAAATCACAAATTTATGACAAAATTTAAGAGCTGATTAATTTAATAGATAGGGGTTGGATGCGGGCTTCTATAGCTGGACGGCAGATCCCTTATTTTTTTATATAATTTTTTGTTGTTGTTCTTGTATCTTCTTTAGTCTTTAGTATTCAACGTGAAGAACACCTAAACTCCTAGCGTCTTTCAATCTTTTTACACCTCACATTAGGAGTTTTGCATCTGAGGGAGAATGTAACTTAATGTTCAAGAAGGATTTCTGAAAGAGAAGAGAATCCGGTTGAAGAAGAGAAGAATTTATTAAATAATTTACCTTCCTTTTCATTAGTTTTTGGCTAGTGAATCAAGTTACCTAAACTTGTTATGAACTTATTTTATCGGTATAAGTGGTTTAAGGACTTGAGTCTTGCGGTTTCAAGGTTAACCCCGCACTCCTACTCACAAGTACAAAAACCATTTTAAATTAATGCACATTAATTCCAAGACACTTAGTTTGCTACTTAATATATTTTTTGTGCTTTGTGTCTTTGTCATTTGAAGACTATTCATCAAAAGAGATTTATAGTTTAAGGGTTTTCTGAAATCGAATTGAACTCAATATCGGAGAGTTTTTTAGTCTATAAAAGTGTGAATAAAGTGTGAATAAAAATCAATCCTATATAAATCTAAAAATTGGATTTTTTATAAGATTAATATATGATGATTTTGACAAATTTTTGTGTGAGGCCTTTTGTGAAAATTTCTCAAAAACTTCTTATCACTCCAGTAGCTCTAGGTCTATTATTTCCTTTATTTGTAAAAGCGAGCGAAGATTCTCTTAGCGGTTTTGTTAATAAAGATCAACTAGCTATAACTAACAGTCGTATAGATACCTTGGAAACTAGATTAAATAAACTTGAAGCTGCTTCCTTTTCTAATATAACCACACTTACTGGTGAGGCTTCTTTCCAACTTGGTTCTGTTGATGAATCAGTTCTTACTGAGGCAGTTACAGCTACTTATTCTTATGATTTTGATTTAAATACCTCTTTTACCGGAGATGATAATCTTTATGTAGGGATTGAGACCGGAAATGGTGTTTTTGGTTTAGTAGATTTCGTAACAGATAACTCTCAGGGAGGAAATGATACTTTAAATATTACCTCAATGTATTATTCATTCCCTCTAGGAAACTATGATTTAGCTGTTGGACCGCTATTGGAAAATGATGATTTAATGCCAACTACTATCTCAAAGTATTCTGATAAATTCTTCATGGCAGCACAGATAGGAGGATTAACAGCGGCTGATTTTACTTCAGCTCCTGGAATTGAAGGAAGTGGAATAGCGATTGGACGTACTTTTGATAACGGTTTTAACGCATCAGCAAGTGTTATTGGAATGAGTGCAGATACTCCTGATGGCTTCCTTACAAGCGATGGAACTGACACTTATACATTATCTGCTGGATATGATGGCGACAATTTTGGATTAGGTTTTATCTACACTGGTATTGATGAGGCTTGCTCATTTTTTGCAGGTTTCCAAACTTGTCAAACTTTGGGATTGAATGCAATAGAAGCTAGTTTTGTAACACTAGGAGCTTACTGGACCCCTAACAATAGTAAAACATCATTAAGTGCAACTTATGGAATTTTATCTCCAGAAGTAACTGGAGTTGATATTGATGACTTAAATAGTTTTCATTTTGGTATTGATCATGAATTTGGTCCTGGAGTTTTGTCTGCGGCTATAAAGTCTCAAGATTTCATTTTATTTGATGCTAATGGCGCAGCTGTAGTTGTAGGGAATAGGGTCCCAGCTGATAGTCTTGGGCAATATGCAGAAATCTACTATACATATTTTGTAAATGACTCTCTTGAAATCAGATCAGGGATCTCTTTTGCAATACCTGATGATGAGGGTGTCTTTTTCTTAGATAGAACTGCAGTAGGAGCAGAAGCAACATTTAAGTTTTAAGACTGAATTAATTTTTAGAAAAAGCAGCCCAGCTTCTTTTACGAATGTGCTACTTTTTTTCTTAATAATTTATGCTGATGATTGGTATTTGAGACTATAGAAAAGAACAAGTAGAAGAAGTTCCATTTTTTCATTACTAATTCAAGTATTTAAATCATTAATAGATTTATATTAATCAGATTCAAATTGAAATCTAATATCTTCAATATTCGTAAAAATCCATTAACTATTAATTTTTAAGGATATCAATTTGGTAGAAAAAACTACATCATTTCAATATTCAAGTGCATAAATTATAGATATCAAATCCAATTTACTTATTATGGAATTCGCTAAAAAATTAATGACTGAAAAAGCTGAAAAGCTTAACGGTAAAGCAGCAATGCTTGGGATGTTTGCTCTAATGGGGGCATACTATTTTACTGGTCAAATTGTGCCAGGTATTTTCTAATAAAAATCTCGTTATGAATTTTTATTTTGGGGCTTTGTAAGCCCCTTTGTTATTTGAATCTTTTGATGGAGACCCCCAATCACAATTCTCTACACATTCATCTAATAATTCTTCAGAGGAACGCTTTAGTTCGCAGCTTCGAAGGCAATCATAGAAGGCATACTTGGGATTTAATAGATTTTTGAATTGTTTATTTCTAAAATTATTCATATTCAAAATTCCTTTTCTTGTTTTTCAAGTTGATTAATTAATCTGTCTAACCATAAGGTGTTGTTGATTTTTTTTGTTTTTTTAAAGTATTTCGTTTTATATGTACTCATGAAGTTAAGCTTCCAATCAGTGGAACTAACTTAGATGTAATGACTGAAATTTCATAGAGCAAAAATACTGATTATGAAAATAGTGAAATATTTCAAAAGTTTTATTTAATAAAAGTAGGAGGGAGAACTTTTATATCACTTTTAATATCAGTCAGTATTTTTTATCCATCTAATCTTTCTGCATATTCTCTTAAAACCTCAGCCATCTTTTGAGGTGGAATTACTTGTTGATATTCTCTAAATAAATCAAAAAATTTATCCAAGAATTCTTTTATTGAAGAGGACATAAAAATTAGCGTTTTATTTTAAAAGTAAAGTATGCAAACCCACCAAGCAATAACAGACTCAGAACACCATAAGTAATTGCTGTGCCGTAAATATGTGTCATTTATTTATAAAAACATAAGCAGAATATAGATAAACTAAAAAAACTCCAATAGCAATAGAACTTCCGTAAATAAGAAAGTTAGAAATTTTATATATTTTTGGTTTTTTAAATTCTTTTTCTTCTTTTTTTGTAATCATTGATTTCCTTTATCTTTTCTAACAGCATTTCCTTTTGCTCTTAAGACCAAAGTTATTGTGAGGGCAGCACTTAATATCGCAGCATCAATTAATAGGTGTGGTGAGATATTCATTAGCTGAGAAGAGAAATGAGAAGAGTCATTATTTTTTCAGCAATAAATCTATTAACCATAAAAAAGAGAGGTTTATCCCTTTAAGTTTAGATTGACTTTTATTCAATGTCTAATTTGGTTTCTTTAAAATAAAGGATGTTAATTAAGTGCAAAATTAAAAAACTTTATTTTATTTGCAATAGAAATAAGTAATCAATTTAACTCAAATAAGTTTTGCAATTTTCATTAAGCTATGAATTTAAATATTGAAACCTTCAAAGAAACTGTCTTAATTCAAGAAAAACTTTTGATTGAATGAGTTTGAACTTCTGCAGATGCCAATGATTCGCCAAAATGAGATTCAGCTGTTCTTATCATCAACCAATAAAAAAAGTTAACTAAAGCTTTTTCCAAGAGGATTTAGTAACTAATTTAAATAATCTCATAATTTTTGAAATGGCAATATAGAACATATTTTTATCAAGCATTCAAGATATTTATCTCATATAAAACATTGAATTATATAGGTTTAAGAAAAATTTATTAGCACTCTCAAGCTTTAGGCAGCGGACTAAATCCTCGGGGAGTATTGGACTTTAGCCCGCTCTATTTGTTTAGCAAAAGAAAAATGGCACTGCAAGGGATCTTGATTACCAATTACCATATTTGATTCTGAATAAGCCTTTATTGGTTAATTAGATTAAGAGTATCTAAGCATAAGTAGATGTTATTTATTGTGTAAAGATTTGACGAGACTCAACGCATATAAATAGATTCAGTATTTCTGCTTATTGATATATTTATTCTTGGAATAATATTATAAATGCTTACAAGAGGTTTAATTTTGATAAAAATAATTAAAATTTTTAAATTATTTAAGAGAAGAATTGAAATTCTAGATGCTGAAGCTGAATTAAAATTTATATTGGAAAATTAATAATGGGGATTCTACATTGCCCTATTTGTATGGTTCTAGTATTTATTTCGGTTTTTATTGGAGTTTCTCGTAGTTATATGTTCTTTATTCTTCTTAAAGAGTTCATTCGAACAGAATCTAATTTTAAATTGAAGTTTATTGCCTATTAATAGTTGACATCTAAGTATAAATACTTTATAAATAAAGTGTAGTAAATACTACAAAATCGTCCGATCTACCATCTGATAGACCGCAGTACGACTCAAGCCATAGGACGGGGACTTGAGCAAGTTCGGGAGCTGCATCATGGTAAACATGTATTTCAATGGCAAGTCATTCGTATATTGTAGAAAACAAGAAGAAAAGTTGATAAAGCTTACTTATAGAGGATCTAGTTACTTGAAATAAGATTTCTACTTTTTTTTAAAATTTTTGATATTTACTGAAGTTTTTAACTCAGTATTTTTTGATACTTTATAAGAAAAACTTATTATGAAGATATTTTTTGCCTATTTAAAAATTAATATATTCGTATATTTCGTAACGAGAAAATAATTTAGAAATAACTAATTTATAATCAGATTTCTATAAGTTATGCAACCTATTTCAGAAGAGCTTTATAAAAAAATAGTTGAGAGTTCTAAAAAATGAGTAAGTTACTTATTGCTTTATTAGCTTTAGATATAGGTGTTAGTCTTTCTAAAGTTTTTATTTTTACCTGAAAATGAATTTACCTTTCAGAAAAGAAGCAATTCCTTTCTAAAAAGAAGATATTAGTTATTCTTTCAATTTTAGATTGACGATTTAATATCTACAATTAGTGGTTGAGATAATTTAAAAAAAAATTCGTTAGTATAAATAAATAATTTCTAGATTTAAAACATAATGAATTCATTTAATAAATTATTACCTGTTAGCAAAAAGGTCAAAAAATATTTGCCTTTCTTTATTGGACTAAAATTACTTACATTTACGGGATTTCTTACTTATATAATGAATCGCTAGATGACATTACCTACGAAATAACCTAATTAAATAAATATCTAGTGAATAAAGAAGAACGAACAAAACGATTCAAATTAATGTCAAGTAGTAAAAGACAAGAATTGATTTTAAAGAAAATGAAAGAGAAAGGGATAGAGGTAGGTAGTGGAATTCCATATAAAAAATATGATAGTAAAGAGGTCTATGAATTAATTCATATTGCAAGTTGCTTCACAGAATTAAGAGAGAAAAAATAAAATTTTGGTTTTACTTGATTAAACTGCTTATGTTGGCTCCCTCAATGCCGAAATAAGTAATCCACCTATCAATCCTAGATTCAAAAGTACTGCTCTTTGATGAAAAGGGAATACATGGAAGATTATTGTCGTTGGAACAAGAAAAAGTAATAAAAAAACCGAACCAATTTTTTGATTTTTTCCAAATATAAAAAATCCAGAACCTAAGATGAGACATATAATAGCCCCTACTAGAAGAATAGATGAAATTGGATCAGGAATACCTTTTGAAGAAATATATTCAACTGTTCTTTCAAAACCATTTATTTTGCCTGGTATAGCTGAGATAAATATTGCCGAAATTGATACCCTAGAAAAAAAATCTAAAAAGGATTTGATACTTTTATTTTTTAAAAAAGAACTTTTCATAATTTAATTATAAAAAAAAAATTTTTTTATTTGATAAATACTTAAATAGTTGGAAATATTTTTAAAATCTTCTCAAAGAAGTTGAAGCGCAATAAATAAAAATCTTTTTTATTAATTTGAATCTTTTAAAGATGAAAAAAAATTATTTATGAGATCTCTTTTTATATGTATGTAATAATAAAATCTAACTTAAAAAAAAATGTTTAAGAAAATTATCTTAACTTCTTTTTTACTTTTTAGTTCCTTTATAACTACGTATCCTTCAGAAAAAGAAAATGTTGATTTTTTCGATTATTGTTATTCACTAGAAAAAATAATTTCCAGAAATTCAGTAGAAAAAAGTAAAAACTTATCTAATGATTTTAAGCCCTATTTAAAAGATATTATTACTCTTGGTACTAATAAAACTAAAGGAGCCTTAGTTAATAAGATAATTGTACAGTATAAAATTTCCAAGAAATCTTATATCTTAAGTATTGTTCCTAATAAATTTTATTGTTTTATAGGATATTGGGTTGAGGAGGTAAGTCCAGGAAAATTTCAATCTATTATTTATGATAAAAGTAAACAAAAAATTAATCAGTATAGGAATACCAAAAAAGAAGTAGATGCATTTTTTAAAGACATTAATTTAGAATATAAATCTATAAAAAAAGAAATTAATGATTTATTTTAGAATAAAATCTTTTTTCTAATAAGATAAAAGTATTTGTTATATGTGATTTTTTCTTCGACATAAAAAAAGTAGAAATCACCAAATAAACCCTAGACATAAATAAGTGTGATTTAAAAAATTCACGAAAAGTTTTTTATCATGTCATTATAAAAATGCACTCTATACATCCTAAAGCAAAGCAGTGATTTTATTGAGTGCGATTATTTTTAATTAACTTATAAGAATTTCTAATTTTATTTTATAATTTTAAGCTAAACCTATTTTTATGCGAAATTTCTCAAACGTTTTTCTGCTTTAATTAAAAGAAAAAGTTTGATTATACATCTATACTAGAACTTTAAAAAGAAACTCACGAATAATATCTAATTGATTTTAATATAGTTCCATTGGAGTTTAGAATTATGAATGTTTACCTATTTTGGATATTATTTTTGGCACTCTGGGCAATAGTTCCACTAATGATTATTAAAGGTCGAGTTGACGAAACTCCAAAGATTCAGTCTTCACCAAAAGTTAAAATAAAGAAAAAAGGTTTGTTCAATTAAGGGAGTTTCTGACTTAGTAAAAATAATCTGAAATATTATTTTTGATTATTAAAATTAAAGTAATATACTACTAATTTTTACGATTTTTTTAGTTTTTTTTATAATTTATGTCTATTTATATTTAATAAAAATCATAATGAACTTGATTTCCTTAAGAAATAAATTCCACCTCCTATAGAAATTAAGACAGGTAACCAAGCAGCAAAAATTGGGTTTAATAAACCTTTTACTCCAAATGAACTAAATACAAATGACATGACATAATAAATTAATATGAGAATCACACTTAATCCAAATCCCTGACTTTTAGAGGATCTTAAATTAGATTTTGCCCCTAAACTGCTGCCTATTAATCCAAATACTAAGCATGCACATGGAAGAGTGAATTTCTCTTGAATTCGTACTTGAATCTTTCTGATTTCTTTAAGATTTCCTATCTTTTTATAAATTCTTTCAGCCTCTAAAGCTTCTTTTAAAGACATGTCGCTCGCATCTTTTGGGACTTTTGCTAGATCTAATGGGCCCTCAACAAAAGGATATGTATATTGTTTGAATTTTATGTTTGTAGTTTGTCCGATAGAGTCAGTTGTAACAATGCTTCCATCTTTAAATATCCAAGAAGAATTATCTTTATCAAAGATGGCACTTTTTGCACTAAGAATTTGCTTTATACCGGCTCTAGAAAAGTCTAAAACTGTAATTTCTCTCATAATATTTTTTTCAAAACGAGAGGCATAGAAAATATGAGTCGTATATGTATTTACTTTTGATGGCTTATTAGTTTTTGCATCTATTATTGATCCTTTTCTAGTGAAAATAATGTTGTATTTATTATTTCCTTTATTAAAAGAACTTCCTATCCCAGATCTTAAAGTTGATTCCGCAAGCTTATTACTGGAGGGAACTAAATTATCATTGAAATAAAAAGTTAATCCTGTCATGAAAATTGAAACTGCAATAGCAGGAGCAATAATTCTAGGTGTAGTAATTCCTAATGACTTTAAAGCTAGTAGTTCAGAATTTGCTGATAGTTTTCCATAAGATAATAGTGTCGATAGCAAAACAGCCATTGGAAATGATAAAACCAAAAAGCTAGGCAGGCTATAAATTAAAGCTTTTACCGCTTCTAACAAAGGTAAGCCATACTCAACTATTTTTCTTATAAGATCGAACATTACCCCTACAGATAATGAAATAACAGTAAAAGCGGAAATCGCGAAAACTAATGGAGGTATTATTTGTCCAAATAACCATCTATCTATTAATGATATGGAATACCAAGGAGTAATTATTTTATTGAGGATTTTTTTAATTGGAAATTGATTTGAAAGTTTCAAAAGTAATTTATTTAAATTTGTACTTTTTTTGCATTATAAATTATCGATGATTTAGAAACCAATATAAATAGCTGCTGAATAAAATAGATTATTGAATTTCAGAAATAATATAGAAAAATAATTAATTAATACTTGCAAAAAAGTGTAAAATTTGTTTTTTTTAATATAAAAAGTTAATTAATGAAAAATAAAACCTTATCTTATAAATGTAATTGTTTACACTGCCAACAAAAACGAGAGCAGATTAATAGTTCAAAACTATACTGGGAAAAATTAATTTTAGGTAAAAATCTTTCTTAGATTTTTTTGTAAACTCTCAAAAGTTCGTCTATTTTAGATAGAAAATATTAAATAAATTTTTAATTTGAAAAATAATTTTTTCTTTAGTTATCTTTATTTTTGAGATTTATATTAATTACCTAGACTTTTGTTCTCTTTTATAGATTCTATTACTTCTATTTAAAAGAAATAGGATAATTAAAATACAAGAAGGAATAAGAATAAAATCTAGAGACATAAATTTCTTATGTATTTTTTCTTTTTAGCAAAAATAACAAAGATTGAAAATATTTTGCATATTTATATTTATAAATTATGGAGAGAAATAAGGGAGATCTTATTTTGTTGAGATTAAATGACTATTAAATTAAAAGAGCTTGCGCGTATCCCAACGGCAAGCTCATGACGAACTAGTTAAATTCAGATTTCCGAAGTTAACTTGATAAGCACTTCCTAAATGCTACATACATTCTAATAAGTAAAATTACTTAGTGTGAGTATAATTGCCTATCATCAGCAATTCATCTGAAGATTGGATTAAAACACATAATTTAATTCATTAATAATTTTTTATTCAAGTTGGGACATAATTATCAAAAGAATGCTTTACACTTAACATTTTTTCCTAGCTTTACATAAGTTAATATTTATGTTACATTAATTAATAATTATAATTTAAAAATGTCAAATTCAGGAGTGACCACAGAATCTGGTGGAAGACAAAATATGTTCCCATCTGAAACCAAACCATATATTGATGAAACTGTATCCTATGATGGCTATCCTCAAAATGCAGAAAAAGTTAATGGTAGGTGGGCCATGATTGGTTTCGTTGCTCTAATAGGTGCTTATGTAACTACAGGTCAAATTATACCTGGAATTTTTTAAGTAATTCTTTATTTAATTTATGAATTTTTACGCTTAAAGCCTATATTAAATGAATTCATAACTGATAAAGAATAATAATTATTAAAAAACTAATTAATTTAATTTTGAAAATAAAAAAAACCAAGTAAACGTAAGAGCGTTAAGTCCAAATATCACTCCAAGAAATATATATGCAAATTTTTTACCAATAAACGCTGTTTCAGGTTCTAATTTTACTCTCATGGGATCATATAATTATCACGATAAAAATAGCATTATTTACTGATTAAAATTAAGTATTAAAGAAAAAAAAGATTAAATTAATGTTTTCGCATATTACTATATTTGATTTTAATTCAATTATTTTTCACTTTTCCAATGTGATTTGTTGGGAAAGTTTAATTTTGTTTTTTCAAACTTATTCCAGGTTGAGTAAGTTTAGCACCAATGTACAAGAGTAAACTTAGCCAAAATACAATTTCCAATACTTGGTTTAACATTTCTTTTACCTACTTTTAATATGAGTAATATAATCTTATTTTTAATTTTTTAATAGAGTTTTTATACTGAATTTTTATAAAATGAATATACGTAATGAGTGCTCATGAACTGATTAAGTGAAGTTTATATCGATTATGTAAATTAAGGAAACAAAAAAAAGAACCAAATTTAAATTTGGTTCTTTTTAAGAATTTAAATTGTTCTTTAGATAAAACCTGGGATAATCTGACCTGTTGTTAGATAGGCTCCAAGTAAAGCGATAAAACCTAACATTGCAAATCTACCGTTTAGTTTTTCAGCAACAATTTTTTCTTTTTCTACAACTTTGGGTTTAGTATTTGTCATTAAAACCAACCAGGGATAATTTGACCAGTTGTTACATACGCACCAACTGCTGCTACGAAACCTAGCATTGCTGCCAAACCATTAAAACGTTCTGCTTCTGGAGTCATTTTTTTAAAATTATATTGTTAACAAATATAACATAATTATTTAGTTATGTAAAGAAAATTATTTGAAATTGCTTATTAAGTGCATGAATTATCGCTTATGAGTCATTTATGTAACAAATAAATATGCTTGTATCGCAATACAATTTAGCCAAAATGCTTATAAATTCGGAACGAAAAACATAAGATAGAAGTCTTTCATTAAAAAAGTAAATCCTCATTTAGAGGAGATTTAAATTAAAATAATAACAAGGTCCAGCTAGTAGGGATACAGGCTGGCCCTTAACTAATTAGAAATTTATTTATTTAAAAATAGTTTTAGAACTTAAATAATTGCTATTAATAAATTAGATATATATTAATTAATGTCATTTGCTACCTATTACATGCATTTAATTTTTGCAGCATTCCCATCTTTAGTTAGTCCTGAATTAATACTTTACTTATTGCCCGCTCTTACAGTTTCAATATTATTCTTTAGCTTTAAAATTATGTTTTTTAAGGCTCCAAAATTGAGAAAAGTAAAATAATGAAAAAATAAGAATAATAATATTTTCTATATTTCTCAAAATTTCTTATTTTGGAAAAAAATTTTTTAAGGCGCTAATTTAAGAATTATTAAGACAAAAATTTATAAGTTTTTAAATAGTATTTGAGTAACAAGGTCAATTCGAAAGTTTTCTGCTCCATTCTTTATGTTTCTTCTCTAAATCTGAAATTTTGTCTCCTAAACTAAGCTGCCTCTCTAATAATTCAACTTTTGTAAGGGTTATTTTCTCCGAGTAAAATTTGATAGGTTGATTACCATGTAAATTGTCACCACTCATAAAATTTTATATATGGGTGATTATTTTTAATATGAAAAACGCACTTTTACTTGATTTTTTACATTCTTTTCAGATTTGCGTAAATTAATGTGAAAATTAATTATTATTTCTTTAAAATTACCTTTTATTGTATCCAGATTGCCAGATGTATCTTCCCTGGTTAATATCAGACTTAACAGCAACGCAATTACAAGCTATATTCCAGAGGGCTTTGGGTATAGGATCAGGGTTATAAAGATATACTTTTTTAAATTCTTTTTTTATTAAAACTGTTGCTTTTTTAGCGTGATAATGAGGGATGGTTGGACAAACATGATGAACAACATGACTGGAACCTATATTATGGTGTAAATAATTCAAAATTTTGCCGTAAGGTCTGTCTATTGATAGAAACGCTCCTCTCATAAAGGAAAATTCCTTATTTGAGAGATGAGGAACATCTGAATCTGTGTGATGAGGCCATGTATACACTACTAACCAACTATTAACCACCAATAAGGGGCCAATATACATTGCAGTTACAGGGAATAATCCATATTGAGATATTAAAAGTATAATTCCCATTATCGTTAAGGCTACACCTATATCTGATATCCAAACTTTCTTGCTCCATATAGATGGCCATAATGCCTTAGAAAATGGTTTGGTTGGCCAAAAATGATTTGAGGTTCCATATTTAATACCTCCTGTACTCCCTGTGAGCAAATAAGCAGGCCAGCCAAAGATTAGATGAAGAATGAGTTGTAAAATTCCGTAATTTTTCTTGCCTATGGAATTCGAAAAATGTAATTCTTTTTCACCGCCAACCTTTTCTGTTACTCCATTTCCCTTAATTACTAAAGGAACGTGAGTTTCGCCATTGGTTACATTATTTGTGAATCGATGATGAACTGCATGTGAACGCTGCCAAGAAAAATAAGGAACTAGTAGTAATGAATGTAATAAATATCCGGTAATAGTTTCCAAGGTCTTGTTCTTAGAGAATGCTCCATGACCACATTCATGGGCAATTACCCAGAATCCCATTGCAGTGGTACCTGATAGGAATGAGTAAATGATCCAGATTGGGATCATTTTTGGAGTAAATGGAATAGATAACCCAATTAAAACTACTAATGATTGAATTAAAAAAGATTGTAAAAGATACCTCAAAGAAGTTTTAGTATTGCACTTTAAATAGTGATCCGGAATAACATCCTGAAATTCTTTTATGCTTGGAATATCTTTATTTTCTATTTCAAGCGCTTGGCCTTTAAGGCCTGATAATTTTACATTACTCAAATTTATGTTATGTAAGAATTTTGTTAAATAAGTATCAATTTATTTATTCTATTATCCGTCACAGACTCTTTATATGTAAATAATTTATTAATTGTCTTTTTATGGATTTTAAAAAATGTATCATCAAAAATATTAATTTAGCTTGAACGTTTTTAATTTTTATCAGAATATCTGAATTTATCTTTGAAATAATTTTTGCACAGTAAATTTGTGATCTTATTAGTATTACATATTATTTAGAGACCACGTATATACCTCTTTGGGAGACCTGATTGTTTTCTTGGTTTTACTAAAATAGGCAAGGCAATTACGCCTACAGTAAAAAGACAGATTGGAGCAACTACCATCAATATAGATTCAAGAGACATAAAAAAATTTTTACTTATTTATAAGTAGCAGATTTTTTTTTTTAAGTCATCCGTATTTATATCTATTTAGTGATAATTTCTTCAAAACTGAAATCAATTATTAAGTAAAAAAGAAAAAAAGATTAAAAAATGTCAGTACTTTCATAATCCATACTATATATTTAAAAAATTTCTATTCTTTTTGAGTTATTTATGGAACGAGAAAAATGGATGATAATGACATATTATTGCCCCACTCATGGAGATTCAGGCATAGTGGAACCTGTTGAGATTACAAAAAAAGAAATTGTTGATTCATACTTGGTTAAAGAAAGGAAACCAAGAGAAATTTAATTATTCAACACTTATACCAATTTTTACAGAAAAGATTTTTTAAAGTCTTAATAATGAAGCATTGATATCTTCCTAAATCTCATCATTACTTTTTAATCAGCAGAATGCATAAATTATAAGTTAAGGTATTTGAAACCTCATTTAAGTTTTTGTTGAAAATGCATCTTAAAAGAAATTATTTTATTTATAAAAATAATATCTATAAGTAAAGTCTATCTTGAGTATGAGGTTTTTTTCCTAAGCTTTAAGATACTAATTTGAAAAAGTTCCAGTATTAATAATTTTTAAACTTGATCAGGATCACATGTTAATTCACATTGATTTAGATCGCTAGATGATAACTTTTCTAATATTCTTAACATATCAATTTCCGAAAGCTCACCATTAGGGTTCCATTTTAAAGTTGTTTTCCTTTGCGGGGTATTCTTTTTATTCATTTTGATTTCCTCCCTTTAAATGAATTTCTAAACAACGAGAAATACATTCTTGATGACCATCAACAATACTGCATTCAGTAATGCATTCAAAATATGAATTAATTGAATCTATTTCTTCATTTTGATTCTTAGAAAAAACTGCATCTTCCATAATATTGTTTAGATTGATTTGAAATAGAGATATAGCACGAAATTATGCTTAATTATTTACTTTATTAAGTTAAAAAGAAAAAATAAGTATTAGTTACTAAATTAGAATTTCTCGTTGATTGCTCTTTAAAAGATTGTAATAATTTTCTTTTTAAATAAAAAAAAAGTAAAAATTTTGAGTATTCCAGTAAAGATTTTTTGTTTATTTAATATCAATTTTTAATTAAGTAAAAAAATCAGCATAAAGACTGATTTACTTTTCAGCAATTTAGTTTGATGATAAAAAAGCGCACTTTTAATTTTCAAATGAAATCAGTAATTAATTGGCTATCAAAAATGTTAGAAAGTATGGCAAATGCTTTTATTCATCCTCTAAAGAATGACTTACCCCCATCTATCGGAACACATTCATACAGTAGTATTCCTATTAAAAAAAAGTTAAGAAGAAGGTTTTATTAGATATTAATTTATTGGAATTAATTTTTCCTTCTTACTATCCCAAATGATGTATCTAAAGCAGTTTGGGAAATCACTTAATTTCAAGAATTTTGCTTGAGTAAGCAAATGTATATTTGCTTTATGGCAAGCTCTTAAATTATAGTTTGGTATTCTTTCTGAGAGGTGATGAATGCTGTGAAAGGATATATCTGCCAAAAACCAATTAAGCCAATTAGGTATATTTAAATTGCTACTACCTAAAATTGCTCCATCGACTATATCCCAATTTTGTGTATTTTTAGCGTAAGCATTTTTATAGTTATGTTGTACGAAAAACACACATATTAGGATTGCTGCTGAAAGTGTTAATACTAAGGAATAAAATGATAGAAAAAAAACTAAACCAAACCATTTGCACATAAATATCCACCCAATTATTACTACTATGTTATTTATTATTAATTCAGAAAGTTCACTAAAATTGTCTCCATAATCAGTAAAAGGTGGTTTTATTCTTGAATTAATAGATAAAAGTTCAGAAAACTTTTTGTTTTTGATTTTGAAAAAAGTCTCTTCTAATATATCTTTAGTGATATTAAAAATAATAATAATTAGTCCTAATCTAGGTTTTAAGACTAAGTAAAAGAATCCACCTGGAAAAAGCATTATCCAATTACGACTTACTTTATAAAATATTTGTTCTCTTTTTGAGAGAGAATTATAATCTTCAAGACTTAAAACATCTACAGGACCTTTATATATTTCCCAATTCCCATTATTTCTATGATGGAACGCATGATCAATTGACCATGATTTCTGTGGTATACCATTAACTAAACCAAGTAAAAATCCAACAAAGCGGTTTAATTTTCTTTTTGTAAAAAGTGAGTTATGACCACAATCATGCATTAATGAAAATGTTCTAGAAGAGAATAGTGTTAGAAGAAAAATAAGGGGTATTAACAAGCAGCTTTTTATTAATAATGTAAAAGGATGAATTGTTATTTGGTAAACAATTAACCAAATAGAAATTACAGGGATAATAGTAGTAATAATTTGATAAAAAGCTTTAAAGTTATTTCTTTTTAGAAATGGCTTAATTACAAAATCGCTCCTTTTAACTTCTTGCATATTCCAAGCTTTTATTTTGAAGATAACAAATTTAATAAATTTTTGATTATTACTATAAAAAATCGAATTGAATTGATAAATGTCTAAAGAATAAATTCTTTAGACATAGTTCTCAATTGATCTAGATTTAATCTTTCTAAGTAATTTTTAAAGTCACTAAGATTCTTATTAGAGTCAGAATTTTTACTCTCGTAAAGAAGACTATTAGAAATTAACTCAATAAGATGATCTTTATCCATATCTCCTTATAGACCAAAAATCCTGTTAAAAAAATTAAGGTCTTGAATTCGAGATCATTAACTCATCTTTATTTAAAAGTAATTTTTTATAAATTTTTTAAATCTTGTTCTATTTTTTCTAATCTTTCATTTAATTCTTTTTGTTCCTTAATTAAGGCTTTTTTCTTTTCTGCAAGCTCTTTATTCAAAGGAGAATTGAAATATTTTTGGTAAGAGACAAAAAAAACTGCTATCGCTACTGCAATGCCAAGAGCACCAATTATTAAAATTGGAGATGAAGGAAAGTCGTAAAATGGAATTGACAATGTACTTTACTAAAAATAAATTCTAGCTATCTCATAAACAAAAAATGAGTAATAAATACTTATTCTTTTAAAAGCTTTATGGTAATTATGTTAGTTTTTTTGTAAAAAAAATAAGTTTAATCTTTAATTGGTTTTTTAAAATGAGTATTTGTACAGCTGTCAAAGATTAAATAACTAATAATGATTAAACTAGTAAAAATTTTTTCATGAAGAAAATCATAAATAAAAAAAATAATAAAAATGAACCATGGTTTAATTGGTTAACGAGAGAACTCAATTCTTATGAAGCTTTTCAGGATTTTGAATCAGGCAAGAATCCACGAGATGTAGCAGAGGACTTTATTTCTAGAAATAGTACTGCTATTTCCGAAGTTTTCGAGAATTTTGATGAAGAAGATAAAGATACACTTGATCAGTTTCTTAAATTAACCGAATGCGAGATGCATGTTTTTAGAATTCTTGAAAAACAAATAGAGTTAAGAAAAAAGGTAAGATTTGTAGATTTTAAAAAAAGAAAAAATTGAGGAGTTAATTTCTATATAAGTTTATTTTTCCCATTACCAGTCTTACCAAAGCCTAGCCAGATGAACCACAAAATCCATCCTAAGATAGGTATTAAATTAATAAAGATCCATTTCCAATCTTTTCCAAAATCTTTGATTCTTCTTACATCAATAGCTATTTGAGGAATGATACAAACTATGCCATAAACATTGAAACCAAAAGTTTTTAAAAATATTGGGATAGTTAGGAAAGAAATTATAAGATTCGCTAGTTGAACTAACCACCAGTCCGATCGAGATGTGAATCCTTTGAAGTCTGTAGCTTTAATCCAAAACTCTTTATATGCGTTTAAAAAGTCATTAAACATAAATTAAAAATTCAAAGAATCTAACATTATCAATTTAATCTTTAATTTATCAAAATATTATTTATTTACTTAATAGGATCAAATAAATTCATATCATTTGAATCTTGTTTTGAAATCTCATCTTGATTTGGTAATGAACAGAATCCGTCTTTGCAAATCATCTTTTCTTTTGCAATACTATTAGTTTTTGAGAATATGTTTTTGTTATTGTTATTTGAAGATTCTTTCAGCATTTATATAAAAAAATTAAATCCAATATTAAATTAATAACTCAATTTATTTTTATAAGCAACAAAATTAATATTAATTATTTATTTACTTTTTTTGATTTGGCAAGTCTCTCCAAAACAGTGCCATTATATAAATGAATAAAGATATAGAACAAATATAAAGTAAAGAATTTAGATGCATTTTTATTTATTAAAGTAATAACAAAGAAGTCCTTTCATAAAAATGGGATTTCAACATTTTTTGACTTAGCAATCAAACAAATTCTAGTATTTATTTAAGTTTTTTATGCTTTTCCCCAACTTTGAGAAGGAAAAGTTTTTAAATTTTGAAATATATCTATTTAGTTAGTAAAACTTATAAATCTAATCAAATTCTACATTTTTGAATGTTTATTGTATTTCACAATCTATCCTTATTTATGTCTGTCAGAGCTTTTCTACCTTCCTTAAGGGTTCTTAAGACGAGCCAGGTTAGAGAGGAAATCATAAGGATGGTAAGTATAATTAGAGAAATATGAGTTGTATCAATATTGTTCACCAATTTAATTAAATTCCTTATGAGTCTTTAATTCAAAAATTCAAACGTCTGATCTAGAGTAAGCAGGTATTAGCATTCCACCATCTTGATCGTCATTATTGTCATCATCAAAACCACCCCCCAGAAGTAATTCAATAATTACAAGTACAGCTACTGGATATAGGCACCATAATATCGCTGTAAAAGGACTTACTAAGGAAGAAGCTGAGTAAAATTCTGACATGATCTGATATTAATCTAAAGAAACAACAATTGTGGATCGTCTGGGTAGTGTTTTATTCAATATTTCTATAAATATTTTTTAAAAACTTTTCTCTTTAGCACGAATAGATCTTTGGTATGTATTGATATTTTTATTCTTAAAATCAATTTGAATAATAATTTTTTGAAACTACTGAGAAACTAATAATGACATAATGAATCGCGCATTTGTTATTTTTTATACTTAACAAAAATTGTACAATTTTGATTCAAAAACTATTATTTATCTTGATTTTATAAATTCTATGTTTTCTTTCACTTTTGATCCTTTGGCTGCGATATTTGGTATATCTGGAATTGTAGGCTTCTTTTTCTTCGTTTCTGCTGCTAAGGGAACTTCCAGTATCAATACAAAACCAAAAAAGGAATTAGATTAGAACTTATTATCTCAGAAAACTAAATTGAAATTTTAAATTTAGTATTTAAAAGGCTTTTAAATTATTACTTATTCCATTGTTTAGAAATAAATTCCAGAAAATCTTTTAGATCCTCTTCAGGACAATTTGTTTGTTTTTGTAAATCAATGCAAATTTGCTTAATATTTTCAAAGGCCTTTTTTACGATTTCGTTTTTTTCAATAACCTCAAAATATTCTTGATCAGTAAAAGGCATAATATTAGTTTCCTTATTGAAAATTTATTTATTAACCATATTTTATCTACATTGACTTAACAGTAAAGAAGAAAAAATCTTTTTTCTTAAATTTAGCTACCCAATCGATAATGTTTTTTAATACTTTTGGTTACTTCCCATTCGCAGTTAAGTCCAGCAGGAAACTCAACTAGATCTCCAGCTTTAATCAAGTAAATGTAAACGTTTTGGGTACTTATTTTCGCTTGACCTTCAATAATTAAGCAAATTCCCTAATCATCTTAATTCCATTGAAATTTTCTTGGCTCACATTCCCAAATAGTCCAACTTTTTATTCCATACTGAATTATTACGCTTGCACTACAGGGGGAAGTTATTAGAACTTTCACGAAATAGTTCGGAGGTATTTTTTATTTTACAAATAAAAGAAATGTTTATTTTAGAGAATGTGTATTTCTTTACTGTCTTTTATTTTTTTTCGTTTATCATAAAAAAAAATTTCTAATTTATGGATGAGCTTTCTGTATTGTCAATTTCGCTATCTATAGCTTCTTTAGGAATATTTTTTTTATTTTTCGCTTCAAATGATGATGATGATCAAGATGGAGGTAAGTTGATTAAATCATTAGAAAGAATTAATTAATTCCAAGTAAATAAAATATTTAATAGAGATTTATAACCTATAAAGCCTGCATAAATGCAGCTTAAAAAAATAACATAAACTTCCAATGTGCCGAGTCTTTTTTTCTTTAAAGTTTTCATTGTTTTGGGTGTTTATAGGGAATTTTATTTAATTTGATTTTTATTAACATGAGTATTTTTTACATTAACTCAGAGATTAAAGAATTATTAATGTCAAGCCAAAAAATAAAAAACAAGTAAAAAATATTATTTTTTTGGTAATTTCTCTTTCCTCAGTCTTAGCAAAAAATAAGGAAATTACTGGAGATATGCTTAATAAAGCCCATCCTACTCCTATGGGAAGGGTTTTAAACACAACTTGTTGTAGAAATATTCCTACATTTGTTCCAAGAAGTATTGAAATAAAAAATCTTTTTTGTTGTTTTTTGTCTATGTTTTTTAAGAAAAAATTAATCTTAAATCCTTTTAGACTAGTTAAAAAAATTATTGCACCTAATAATCTTATTTCAGTTGTAAGGAAAGGAGATAAATTGCTTTGAAGGAAAACTATCCTTGATAAAAGACCTCCAAGAACAGCACATAAAACTGATAAAAAAGGAAAAGCAAAAATCTTAAAGTTATTTTTTTCTGAGAAAGAGGAGTTTTCCTCTTTAAAATCGTTACCTTTTCTGAGAATAATGAATAACGAAATCGTTACTATAATTACTCCAACCCATGATTTAGTTGTTAAATTTTCATTAATAAAAAATTCCCCTGATAAAGCTGCCATTAACGGAGAAAGAGTTTCTATAGATAAAGTTTTTCTTGTGCCAATTGTCTGTAGTGACTTTAAATAGAAAGTATCACCAAAACCAATACCTATTATTCCACTAATTAGTAGAATAAATATGTTTTTTAATTCAGTTGTAGAACTTAGATTGATAAAAGCAGGTATAAAAATTAAAAAAGCTATTATATTTTTTATTAAATTAATATCTATTGATTTATATTTTTGAGTTTGCGAGCGCCAAATAAAGCACGCATATGTCCAAGATGTAGCAGCTCCAAAAGCAGAAAGGATTCCAATCAAAACAAATAGTTCAAAATTTTATTTTATAAATTGAGTAAATGCTAAAAAGAATACATAAATAAGAATCAAAATCCCCGGTAAGTACTGAATCAATGATTTGAAATCAATTTTTTTCATATTTACTTAAAATTATTTATTTTAGACAGTTTTTTTATTAGTAGGGTACAAACTCTCTAACTTCTTTCTTCTTTGAACTTTCGCATTAATTCTTTCTTCTTTTTCTTTTTTCTTGATCTCATCATTTATCTTATTTTGTCTATATCCAAACCAAAGTAGAACCCATATAACAGAAGTTATTAAAAGAAGAGCAGTATATTGACCAGTCATAGGAAAACTGGCCTCAGAATATTTAACGTAAGAAAATAACAAACTCATTTAATTAACTTAAAGCATAAAAATAACGACTGTGTTGATTTTTCTAGAAATTTAAAAATTGGCGAATCGTAGCTATTTATTATGTGGTTTTAAAGTTTTATATTTATTTTTTTATGGTGTTTGGACTAATTTTTCTTTATGACTACTTGCTATTATCAGATTGAAGCATATTAAATAATAAGTTTTTGGAACCTTTTGATTTAGCAGTTGTTGGAGGCGGTGCAGCCGGTTTTATGACAGCAATAACTGCTGCTGAAAATGGAGTAAAAAGAATAATAATTCTTGAAGGAACTTCAAAACTTATGGAGAAAGTAAGGATTAGTGGAGGGGGAAGATGTAACGTCACTAATGCGACATGGATACCGAATGAACTAATTGAGAATTACCCCAGAGGTGGAATTCAGCTCTTGGAATCATTTAATCGTTTTGCTGCTGGAGATGTATACGATTGGTTTGAGAAAAAAGGTTTAAAATTAAAAATTGAGGAAGATCTAAGAGTATTCCCAGCGTCTAATTCTTCTTCAGATGTTATTGATTGTTTGAGAAAAAGTGCTTTATCAAAAAACGTAGAAATACTAACAAAATTTTTTGTAAAAGAAATTTCAAAAACTCCAGATAATATATTCAATATTTTTAGTCTTAAAAAAGCAAAGGTAACTGCAAACAATATTATTCTTTCAACTGGAGGTAATCCAAGCGGATATAAATTAGCTCAAAATCTTGGACACAACATTGTTAAACCTGTACCATCGCTTTTTACTTTTTCCACAAAAGAACCAAATTTGGATGAATGTAGTGGGGTATCGATAAGGGGCATAGATATAGAAATTAATTTAAACAATAAAAATTTTCAAAATAGAGGCGATTTACTAATAACGCATTGGGGGTTTAGTGGGCCAGCAGTATTAAAACTTTCATCAATTGCAGCAAGGGAACTTTATAGCCAAAAATATAAATTTAATTTAATCATTAAATGGTCTTCTTTAAGTTATGAGGAGTTAAAAGAAAAAATTAATTATTTAAGATTAAATAAAGGCAAGGTGAAACTTATTAATAGTAGACCTGTTCCACTATTAACAAAAAGATTATGGATTTTTTTATTGAAGAAAATAGGAATTGATAAAGAGAAAAAGTGGGCTGATTTACTGGCGGATGAAAGAGAGATAATGATAAATACTCTAATTAGGGATAAATATATAATTTCGGGCAAAGGTCCATTTGGAGAGGAATTTGTTACTTCCGGAGGTGTAAAAATTAATGAGGTTAATTTTAAAAGTATGGAGAGCTTAATTTGTCCAGGGTTATTTTTTTCTGGAGAAGTTTTGGATGTTGATGGGATTACTGGTGGATTTAATTTTCAACATTGTTGGACAAGTGGATGGATCGCTGGGATGGCAGTCTCAAAGTTAAATCAATCAATAATTAATAAGTAATAAATCAGTAAGTAACAATTCAATAAGTTTATCTTTTTTTTATTAAGTATTAGACGGAAAAAGTTTTTTGGAGAAACTTTAATTTTAAAGTTTTAATTATTGGTGAAGATTAATGCAGAATCTTGTATCAAAAAAAGAAGAAGAGGAAAGAAGATTAAAAGCTTTAGCAGAATATAGGATTTTGGGAACCAAGCCAGAATCATGTTATGACGATATTACAAAAATTGCTGCTACAACCTGTAATGTGCCTATTTCTTTAATGACTTTGGTAGACAAAGATAAACAATGGTTTAAAGCCAAAATAGGACTTCAAATATCAGAAACTAGAAGAGATTGGTCTTTTTGTACCCATGCAATAAAAGAAAATAGTCCATTAATTATTCATGATGCTTTCCAAGATGAAAGGTTTATAAATAATCCATTGGTAACAGGAGACCCCAAGATTCGTTTTTATGCAGGTTTTCCCCTTAGAAATAGTGATGGTAATAAACTTGGAACTCTTTGTGTAATAGACAGAAAGCCAGGAAATCTAACTACACAACAATTTAATATTATGGAATTATTATCCAAGCAAATAGTTTCATTTTTAGAGCTTAGAAAAAAGTCATTAAACTTGCTAGATGCTTTGTCTAACTTGCACAAACAGGAAGGTATTTTATCTGTCTGTTCATATTGCAGAGAAGTGAAAAATAAGGAGGGCGATTGGATGCATTTAGAAAAATATCTTTCGAAAATTAGTGATATTAGATTCAGCCATGGGGTTTGTGATAATTGTATGGAAAAACATTTCCCAGATGTAATCGAAGTATGGAATAAAAAGGATTTTTTTGAAGATGGCCAGAAAAGGTATTTAGAGTCTTAGATTTAATACTTTGCTTTTAAGTTATTAATTTATTCCTAAACAAATTCTTAATTTGGTGGTTAGGATTGTATAAATTTTGACTAGAAAATGTTATTAGGAACTTTATTTACAGGTGAAATTGCTAAAAGTGCATTAGTAGCATATGTTCATTATTTAGGAATAATATTGTGTTTTGGTTCTCTTTTATTTGAAAGATTGACTCTCAAAGTAGGTCTTAATAGAAATGAGACGATCTCAATGATAATTGCAGATGTGATTTATGGTTTAGCAGGAGTTGCGATATTAGTTACTGGGATTTTGCGTGTTAAGTATTTTGGTCAAGGAGGTGATTTCTATACGGGTAATCCTGTGTTTTGGATAAAGGTTTCGCTCTACATTTTGGTTGGCTTACTTTCTTTATACCCGACGACAACATATATCCTCTGGGCAATTCCACTAAGTAAGAATAAACTACCTGAAATTTCAGAAAACCTAGTGAAGAGGTTTAGACTAATAATTACTACCGAATTAGTTGGCTTTGCAACAATACCTTTGTTCGCAACTCTTATGGCTAGAGGTGTAGGTTTAGGTTGAAAAATTTATTTTTAGAAAGAAATTGTCTAATAAGTGCTAACAAAATATATAGATGGAGTTTAAGTTATAAGATTTCTAAATCTAAAAAAGAAATTATTTTTATTGGTCTAAATCCTTCATTATCAGATACAGTTTTCTTGGATAATACAACAAAAAAGATAATTAAAATCTCGAAAAATAATAATTATGGCAAAGTAAAATTAATAAATTTATTTGCTCTTATTTCAAGTAATCCAGGAAGACTCTTTAATCACAAAAACCCTGTTGGTTATTTAAACAATAATCATATTTATAAAAACTTAAAACACTGGTCTGAAAATAAAAATTGTGATTTATGGTTAGGTTGGGGTAACAAAGGGAAATTTCTAAATAGAAATAAAAGAATATTAAAAAAAATAATGCAATATAACTCAATCAGAAAAAATAATTTTGATAATCCTCTTGGACCGCTTTTAATTAAGAAAACAATTAAAGATAATCCAATACATCCTCTATACTGCTCTGATAATTCCATTCTCAAAGCTGTAAAAACGATTTGATGCAAAGGTTTATGAGGCAGTTAATTTAAACTTATGTTAAAATAACTTTAATAAAGGGTTAAAGTATGGGTAACACAAAGCAACTGCAAAAACTTAAAAACTTAAATGTAAAAGCAGAAAAATGCCTTACAAGAGATGAAGCACAAAAAATATTGATAAAGGCTAATAAGGCTCAGAGTAAAATAAATTTTTAAATTTGATATTTGCTTTTTTTTGGGATAATTTATCAAAAAATTTTACAAATATTTTTCTAATTATTTAGAATTTTTTATTCTATTCAAGTTTGATGGTTTTTAATATTATTAAAATAAGAAAATCCGATGATAGATTTTTATCAAGAAGAGATTGGCTGCATTCAATGCATTCATTTTCTTTCGCAGAGCATAGAGATCCAAAATGGGATAATTTTGGGAAAATTAGAGTTATAAATGAAGATATTATTTCTCCTAATGCAGGATTTAATACACATTCTCATGCAAATATGGAAATAATTACTGTCGTAACAAAAGGAGCAATAACTCATAGAGACTCTTTAAACAATCTTGGAAAAATTCACAAAGATGAAGTACAAGTTATGTCTGCAGGCACTGGAATCTCTCATAGCGAGAAGAATGAAGAAAATGAGAACTGTAAGTTGTTCCAGATTTGGATATACCCTGAAAAAGAAAATATCAAACCTCGATATGATCAAATTTCATTAAATGAAAAGTTGTGGGATAATCTTATTTTTAATTATAAAGACGTTAAAAATAATAAGCTTTTTCTAAATCAAAGGATCTCTTTATGGCGTTGTAAATATAAGCCAATTAAAGAAAAAAAATTGCCATTAAAAATCGATAAATATAATTGGATACAAATAATAGAAGGTAATCTTTTATTAAAAAGTAAAGACTCTAATTCAAATATATTTCTCGAATCTGGAGATGGCTTGGGTTTTGAAGTTGAATATGGTGATGATGTCTCTATAGATACTGAAAAAGACTTAGATTTTCTCTTATTTTCGATGCCTTCCTTATAATTAATCTTTTGCTTTTACCCATCAACTCCTTTATTAAATGCATTTAAGGCTTGCAAAGCCATGTTAAGGTGAACTTCCATTGCACCAAGTGCAATTAAAGAATTTGGTGATTTATCTTTTAGTAAATTCTCTTTTCTTTTTGATAACTCATTAACTACCTTCTTAGTTGAAGCTTCCCAATTGTTTATTAACTCTTCAAATTCTCTTATTTCGGGGCTTTCTATTTCTGCTAATTCATCAGAAAAATGAGCATCCTTTTGTGCTTTAAGCATCAAGTAACTTAATTTTTTATGACTTATTGCTTGAGGTAAATTGTTAGATTCACTCATTGATAGTAGTTAATTTATAGTCAAAATCTAACTAATTAAGTGAATATTTGCTAGAGGGTAAACGGTTGTGATGACCGACCTGAAAATTACGAAATGATACTTGAATAAAAAATGGATTTATTAACCTTTAATTTTTCACTTATTAGTTTCTTGAAATAATCTCCACGCTCTTCATAATTTTTAAATTGATCAAAACTAGAGCATGAAGGTGAGAATAATAATGTCCCAACCCTATTATTTTGTAAATAATGAAAAACAAAATTTAAAAGCTCTTTTAGTTCTGAAAATTCAAAAATATTTTTTTTAAATCCTTCATTAATAAGCGCCATTTTTAGGACTTTTGAGCTTTCTCCAAAAAGAAAAACACATTTAACTTTTTTCTTTAAAACTTTTATCCACTCACTATATTCATTGCCTTTTAATCTACCCCCAGCAATGATTATTATTGGACCTTCAATTGAACTGATTCCCGCAATAGATGAGTCAAAATTTGTAGCTTTACTATCATTAATGATTTCCAGATTATTATTTTTATAAATTGTTTCCATCCTATGGGGTAATTGTTTGTAATTAGATAAAGAATCTTTAATCTTTTTGCCAGATAATCCAACTTTTCTTGCTGCTGCAATTACCAATAAAAGATTTTGAAGATTATGCATTCCTTTTAAAGAAAAATGTTCAAGTTTGAATAATTTCTTTCCTCTCTCAACAATGTTTGCTTGATCATCTATCCAATAATCGCAATGAATAAAATTTGATTTATCGAAACTAGTTGTTATCCAGACCCCTCTTGATAGCGAACTGTAGTGATTTCTTAGATTTTTATCGTCATAATTATAAATTCTAAAATCAGATTTTGTTAACAAGCTTTTTTTTATGTTGAAATAGTTTTCAAGTGTTTTATGTCTTTCAAGATGATCTTCTGTGAAGGTTGTCCATATTCCAATATTAGGTTTTACTTCTGGAGATATTTCTATTTGATAACTGCTTAATTCAGCTACAACCCAATCAATTTTTTCATGTTTTTTGGAGTGAGCATATTTACATAAAGGTGTACCAATATTTCCAGCAAAAGGAGCATATAATCCAGTATCGCAGAGTATATGGCTTAGTAGATGAGTAACAGTGGTCTTGCCATTAGTGCCAGTAATACCTATCCAATTTGTGTCTTTTAAAATTTCCCATGCAACATTAATTTCTCCAATTACTTTAATTCCCTTTTTTTTTAATTCAATAATAGTTATATGGTCATAAGGTATTGATGGACTTACAACAACAGATTCGATCTCTTTCAAAAAAGGTTGAATTTCTTCAAATACAAATTCTTTGTTTAGAGAAACTATTATATTAAGTTCTTCTAATGCTGTTTTTCTTTCTAAGAATTCTATCCCATCTTTACTTTCCCAAACAATTACTCTATTATTAATGCTTCTCAAATACTTGGCAGCCCAAAATCCAGATTTACCTAATCCAATTACAAGATTAATATTTCTTTTACTTGAATGATTATCTATCATTAAATTTATAATTGCATTTATATTAATTGTGTTTAAGGGGTAATTCAATCATGAGATTTTTCTTTAGTGTTTATAGTATTCCTCCAAGAAAAGTTAAATAATGGAAGATAATACTGCAAAATATTGGTTCTCTTGGTTTTATGAAAAGTGGGAGAAAAATGCTCCAGGTGAATTAATTGAACAGGGTTTAACTCCGTCTCAGATTGCTGAGCGATTTGTTAATGAAAACCATGATAGTTTTATTCAATTATCAAAAAAGATTGATGAAAAAAATTTTGATGCTTTAACAGAGTTTATGAAACTTTCAGAGAGTGAATTACATATCTTGAAGTATTTTCTAAAGTTAGTAAAAATGAAAAATTTATAAGAAGTTATTAAGTATTTCGAGGCTTTTTTCCCATAAATTTTTTCTTTCTTTTTTATTCATGGCGAAAGGAGAAGTAGGGGATAGTTTTGGATGACCTCTGAAATTAAATCTAGGACCATAATGATCACCGCCTCTTGCTTCTGGAGAAGTAGCTGCAAAAAGTTGAGGTAAAGCACCCATCTCAGCAGTTTGAAAAATAGGGCTAAATAATTCCAATGAAATTGTTTCTAATGGACCAGGGTTAGGTTTTTGAGCAGTAAAGAGATTTGTTTTTGCAATTCCTGGGTGAGCAGCTAAAGAAAGTATATTTTTGTGCTTTAAGTTCTCGTTTAGTTCCAAAGCAAACATTACATTTGCCAATTTGCTATTGGAGTAAGATTCCCATTTGTTGTAGTAGTTCTCGGCTTTCAGATTTTTCCAACCAACTTTGCCAAAAAATTGTGCTCCGGAAGTAACTGTCACTATTCTTGATTCTTCTTTTTTTTCAATAATTGGAAGTAGCTTTAGAGTCAAAAGCATGTGAGCTAGATGATTAACTGCAAATTGTATTTCATATCCCTGAGCACTAAGAGTTTTAGGCGGATGCATAATGCCTGCATTATTGATTAGTAAATCCAAATTTTCAAAATTATCAAAAATTTTGGACTGAACTTCAACAATATTTTTTAAATCTGACAAATCTAATTCTAAAGGTGTAAATAATCCTTCAGGATTAAGAACTTTAAGTTTTTTGATAGTTTGATTAGCTTTTTCAAGCGATCTACAAGCTATAACAACGTGAGCATTTTTTTCAGCTAAGGCCTTTGCAGTGTAGTATCCAAGACCACTATTTGCACCAGTAATTAGCGCTGTTTTGCCTACAAGGTTTGGAATATTAGATGTTTCCCAGTTAGAAATTTTAGGTCTTGAAATAGTGGCAGTCATTTAGTAATCCTGCAAATTGATTTGGAATTTTACCAAAATTTAATTACTTCTCCACTGTAAATACTGGAAGTCAGTATCGTGAGCTCTGTTTGAGGGTACTATTTAATATTATTTTTGAATTGCATATTGCCATTCGTTATTTTGAGATAAACTTTTCTCTCTAAGTAACTGTAATTTCCTACTATTTATTTTTATAACTATCCCATTAGTTGGATATTTCGCAAATATTTTTCTCTCTAACCAATTTTTTTTATATATGTGGATTTCGCTTGTATGATTTGTGAAGTAACTTTCAGGGGTGCTGAAGCCACATTTTTTAAGATAATTAAGGGTTTCGTATTGATTAAGTCTTCCATTAAGTATTTGGAAACAGCAAAAGCGGAGACTTTCTCCAATCCCTTTTTTATCATTGAGGTATTTTCTTGTAATTCTTTGGGAAATGCCGGCAACTTGGTTTGTAGCGTATAGTTCACCTCTAATTTGAAAATCTCGTTTGATAGGAATACAATCGGGGACATTTTTAATTTGTTTAATTTTGCTTGAGACATCTAATCCTTTTTTTGTAATAGCTTTATTAAAATTGCCATTTATATATCTAATTGCAATAGCACAGCCATCTATTTTTGGTTGAATGCTTAATCTTGTTTTTGTTAATAAACTTTTCAAAAATTCTTTATAATTTTCTTTAGCTAATTTTGGCAAAAGTTTATTATTTTTTTGATTAAAGTAGTCAGTTTCCTGATCAACAGGAATAAAGAGCTTTTCAAGTTGCTTAAATGCACCATCCGAAATTATGCCTTCACCTATTCTGTATTGTTCATCAAGATACTTAGCATCTCTCACTAATAAATTATTCATAATAATTTTGATAAATATTTAAAAACCTTTTAGAAAAAAACATTTAAATAAAGGTTTGAAAATTAAAATTAGATTTAAAAAGTAATTGACCACAAAATATCATCCTACGCAGAGAGCGATTTAAGAGTATAAAATGTACGTACTGGGGGTTTAAATTAAATACTTCAATCAAACATATTTACTTAAAAGTAAAAAAGAAAATTTTAAGGAATAATTTGCGAGCAAATTTTTAAAATTTCTATCAATACCAAAAAAATTTTTTACAATTATAAAATGTCATTTTTATTAAAAGCTCAAAATACCTGGGAAAATTTTGCGAAATACAAAATTAATGATTATGCAAAATTGAGAAATTTTGATTTTGGGCCAAATAACGAAAGTTCAGTTTCAAAATTATCGCCTTTCATTACTCATAGAATTTTATCGGAATATGATCTGATTCATGATATTAAAAGTAAGTATAAAATCAAAAATTCAACTAAATTTGTTGAAGAAATATTTTGGAGAGTTTACTGGAAAGGGTGGATGGAAAATAGACCTAAAGTTTGGAGAAATTTTATTTCAAAAAACAATCTCGATTTTGATTATGAGCTATATGAAAGTGCAATTAATGGCAATACAGAATTAGATTTTTTTAATTCTTGGGTCCATGAATTAAAGCAGTACAACTATTTGCATAACCATACAAGAATGTGGTTTGCGAGTACTTGGATATTTAATTTAGGCCTTCCATGGCAATTGGGAGCAAAGTTTTTCTTTAAATATCTTTTTGATGGTGATGCTGCATCTAATCTCCTTAGCTGGAGATGGGTCGGAGGATTGCAAACGAAGGGAAAACAATATCTTTTTTCATCATCAAATCTAAGAAAATTTTCAAATAATAGATTTAATGCAGAAAAGATCAGTAATCAACAAATTTTTCTTGAAGAATCAAATCAAATACCATTAGAAGATGAGATATATAAAAATGACATGTACCCTAAATCAGATAATCTGATTATGTTTGAAAATGATCTGCACCTTGCAACCTTTAAAAATTTACTTACAAGCTATAAAAAAGTATTTATTATCCTTTTAAAAAATGAACAAAGACAAATTAAATTGTCTGAATCTGTTTTGAAATTTAAACAAGATTTGGTCTCTGAATTTGTAGAGTATTTTGATAATGTTGAACAGATTGATCCTTATTCACTGGAAAATACTTTAAAAAATACCAGGCAAATAGACATTATTTATCCTGGAGTGGGAGAAAATTATGATTTCATAACTGAGTTTAAAAATTTACACCATAAAAAAATTTTTAACCTTGTTAGAGATGAAGATTTATTTGCTTGGAAATTCGCCAAAAAAGGGTTTTTCAAATTTAAAGAAAATATTCCGAAAATCAATCAGAGAATATTAGAAAATTATTCAAAAAATAATTTTTAACCTAGTTGAATTCCTAATCAGAAAAAAAATTCATAAGAGCACTAAGTATAAATACTTAATTAGGTGCGACTTTTCCGGTTTAATCCACGATGGGTACTGTGACTAGTTATTTTTACTTAAGGATAATTTTTTTATAGTGCTTTCAACAATTCTTACCAAGTCGTTTAGCAAAGATACTGCTTTATTAATTCTTAGAGTTATAACTGGAACTGTTCTTATTCATCACGGTTATGAGAAATTAGCAAATATAGAAAACTTCGCTGATGCTTTTGTTAGACCATTACATCTTCCATTCCCAATTTTTTTATCATACGTAGCGGCATTCTCTGAAATAGGTGGTAGTTGGCTACTAATTATCGGTTTAGCTACAAGATTCGGGGCTTTGGCAATAGTTGGAACAATTTCTGTCGCTATATATCATGCACTTGTTACTTCAGGTTTTAATATCTTCTTACTAGAGCTTTTACTTTTGTATTTCGCTTCGGCAACTTCAATCGCATTAACAGGGCCTGGTAATTTCTCTCTAGACGAAGTCATTATCAGAATTTTGAAATCAGAAGATGAAGGCGAAATCATTCCTTCAACAAAATCAAAAAATTCTAAGGAAATTGAAGTTAAAGAAGAAGCAAGCAAAGGTGGCTTATTTCAATTTCTGCAAGCGAACATACTCTCAGATACATCAAGCTAACTTCTTAGGATAGAGATTATTTATTAGTTCTAACCTTTTTCTATAACTATTTCTCTTCTCAAGTTTTATCTTAATTGTTGCTTCAGAAAGACTTATAAACAGCCCAATAGCAGTCACCCAAGATAAAAAAATAAAAGGGTTTTCTGGAATTCCTGAGAAATTCATATGATTAATACTTCTTTTTTAAAACTGACTGATCACTATATGTTTTTCAACCTAAATATACAATTTAGAAATATTTAGGGATTAATTTCAACTTTTTTCCATTTCTTATTCTTTTCCCAAAGATATCTTTTATGAACAGGCTGTTCTAATTTAAGAAGATCTACTGAATCGATTTCAAAATTTAGAACTACAAAATTTTCTGACTTGGGAAGATTGGATAATATTTCATAAGCAGATTGGACTTTTGGGTTTATTTTCTCTCCAGGAGATCCCAAAAACCAAGAAGATTTTGATTTTTCTGATAATAAATCCCAATAATTTTTGTTATCACTTAATTCATGTATTTTTCCTTTAAATCTATATTGTGATTTGGTTTTCAAAAAGAACCATAATATTTCTGCATTAGGGTTGGATTTTAAATGCCCAATTTTTTCACTTCTTCTATCTGTAAAAATAATCATTGAACTATCTTTATGCCACCCTCTGAAAACAACTGTTCTTAATCTTGGCTCATTTTCTTCGCTGACTGTTGCAAGCTGTATCCATCTATTTGAGGGTGATTTGCCCTCTTTTTTTCTAGAAGATTTTAAATCTTGCCTCCAACTGGGTAAGTTGTTATCAGGCATTTAATTTAGGCAATATAAGACCACTTTTCTTTTTGTATTCTTCGAATGCATCATATTTTGAGAGCGATTTATCTTTTTTTATCATTCTTGGTAGAAAAACTACAGAGAAAAATATTGCAAGAATTAGTAATGGTATAAAACTCATTGAAAGTATAGCGAATGATAGATAAATTAGTATTTCTCCTAGATAATTGGTATTCCTTATATTTTTGAAAAATCCTTCTTTAATTAGATCTTTTTTTAATTTAAGAGAAAAATATTTTTGGGCATCACTAGCAAAGTGTAGAAACACACCAATTATATTTATAGATATAGATGCAGCTATTACGATATTTGGAACAGATTTCTGAGATGAGATAAGAATGTAGGGAGATACCCAGTAACTTCCAAGAAAAATAAAACCAGTAACTGAAGTTAAAAAATTGATTTTTTCTTTAAAATAAGGATCTGGGAATATCTTTTCTTTTAGAATCCAAAGTAATCCATAAGTACCATGTAGAGCTAAATAAACGTAGGGAGCGATCGTAAAATTATCAAAAAAAATCATAAGCCCCATTACTACAAATGCAGTGAGTCCCTTATGCAGATTAATTATTTGATTAAGTTTCATTTTTTTTTCATAATCTAAAAAATGAAATTATTTTCTGTGGATATAACCTAGGTCGTCAAAAGTTTTGATGGGCGATACTGGATTCGAACCAGTGGCCACTACCGTGTCGAGGTAGTGCTCTACCACTGAGCTAATCGCCCCAATTGAGGAATTTTAACCCCCCTTATAAGAAAATAGCAGGTTGCGTTTCATTTTCTAAGTAATTTAACTTTCCATCGTTCTCTTTTGGTCATTTCTAAATTTAGAATTTCAATAAAACCTTTATTTTCAAGTTCTAGTTTGTCGCCAATTTTTAGATTAATTGTTGGCTTATTAACTTTGCTTCCATTTAATCTGAGCATTCCATTTTCTATCCTTTCGATGATTTTGGTTCGTGATACCCTAAAACCTGCTGAAGCTATTGCATCTAATCTTGTTGATGCTTCTACTGTATTGACAAGTTTTTTTGATCTTCCTGAAGGTATTTGTAATTCATCTATACCTACTACATTAACTTTTACTTTTACGTCTCTTAAATAAAAAATCTTTTCATCTAAGTGCTTAATATCTGAATTATCAATTATCCCTTGTGCTCCCCTATCGCCAATAGTCCATATATCTCCAACTTTTATTTGATTAACCCCATTTTCACTTAAGAGGGATCTAAAGTCGTCTTGTGTAGCATTATCAAATAAAAAATTTCCATTAATTTTTATTCCTTGAGCTGGAAAATTACTTTTTAGCGCATCCTCTTCAGGAATATTATCTCCTCTGAAGCAAGCTATCCTAGATCTTTGAGAAGAGGAGAATCCTCCATAAATAAAAAATTTGAAATCATTTAAATTTTCAAAATCTTTTAAAATCTCTTCGCAAACATAAGTTGAATTAAACCCAGTCCAATAAGTTTCCCAGTGTTTGTAAGCTAAGTTAGCAATATTTATTAATTCCTCAGTTTCTTTTTTGTAGTTTGAATTTATTAAGATCTCTTTTAAGTCAATCATTTAGCCTTCTAAAAAAATTATATCTTTTGCTTCTGATTGTTTTATCAAAGCCCATGGTAATTCAGCTCCAATTTGATTTTCAAGTAGAACAAGCCATTTACCCTCTTTATTAAAATTAATGATCGATCTTAACTCTTTATTTCTATTAATGTTGATACTTGCAGAAGAAACAATGCTTCCTAAATATCCTGAACCCATTCCTAAAAGACCTCCAATTAATGATTCCCCGATGTTATTTAAACCAAGAAAGCTGAAGGTAGATAAATTTGTCATATTAGAAAAAGCTATTCCAGCTACAAACCCAAATGGCATTAGCCATCTACTCATATCTTGTTGTCTGATCTTTCTATCAAGTTTAGGGTTTAAGATTCTTATATCTTCAAAATTTTGAGATTTGAATAAGATATTTGCTTTCGCATTGAGCAATTCTGTTTCGTCTGATGATATTTTCTCACTTATTGGTGGGATCAAAATAGCTTCAGAAAGCATTACTGATTTTTCTTTGAAAACATCAAATAGCTGGATACATTGATCAATGTCTTCAAATATCACAATACTTTTAGTCAAATTTCAATCCTCAATTGTTTGTGTGTTATTCAAATTAATAAAATAAGATACATACACTATAGATTAAGTTAAAGTAAAAGATTAAAGAACCAATCTTAAATGACAAAAGTTCTCATTACAGATCCAATTGATCAAACAGGAATCGATATTCTTTCACAAGTTGCTCAGGTTGATCAGAAGATAGGAATCTCAGACTCTGAGTTAGCTTCCATTATTAAAGATTATGATGCTTTAATGATTCGCTCTGGCACTCAAGTGACTGAAGAGATTATTAACTCTTCAAGTAAACTGAGAATCATTGGGAGAGCAGGAGTTGGAGTCGATAATGTAGATGTTAAGGCTGCTACGCAAAAAGGAGTCCTTGTTGTTAATTCTCCAGGGGGTAACACAATAGCTGCGGCTGAACATACTATAGCTATGATGTTGGCCTTATCTAGACATATTCCGGTTGCTAATAGTAGTACTTTATTAGGTAAATGGGAAAGAAAGAAATTTGTTGGGAATGAGCTTTATAAGAAAAAATTAGGTGTAGTAGGTTTAGGAAAAATTGGTGCTCATGTAGCGAAAGTAGCTAATGCATTGGGAATGGAAGTTTGCGGATATGATCCATTTGTTTCAACTGAAAGAGCTCAACAAATCCAAGTTAAACTATCTGATCTAGAAGATTTATTCCAACAATCCGATTATGTAACTTTGCATTTACCTCGCACACCAGAGACAGAAAATTTAGTAAATATGGAGGTGCTTAAAAGTATGAAAAGTAGCGCAAAATTAATTAATTGTGCTCGAGGAGGCTTGATTGACGAAGAAGCATTAGCAGAAGCTTTAAATAAATCATTGATTGGAGCGGCTGCAATAGATGTCTTTTCAAAAGAACCTTTGGAATCTAATTCGCCACTTTTGAAGGTTGAAAAGAATCTTATTCTTACCCCTCACTTAGGAGCATCTACTCGGGAAGCACAAGAAAATGTAGCTGTTGACGTTGCAGAACAAATCAGAGATGTCTTGCTTGGTTTATCTGCGAGAACTGCAGTAAACATACCAGGTTTAAGTCCTGATATTATGGATAGTCTTAAACCTCATTTGCAGCTGGCTGAAACAATGGGTCTTCTTATAAGCCAGCTTTCAGGTGGACAGATTCAAAAACTAGAGGTGAAGCTACAAGGTGAGTTTGTTCAACATCCTTCCCAGCCATTAATAATAGCAAGTCTAAAAGGGTTTCTAAGTAAAGCTTTGGGAGATAGGATCAATTACGTAAATGCTTCTCTAGAAGCAGATTCGAGAGGTATTTCAGTAATCGAGAGTAAAGATGAGGCAAGACCTGAATTTGCTAGTGGATCGCTTCAATTATCCACTTATGGAGATAATGGAGACCATAGCGTAGCAGGAAGCATTTTTGCTGATGGGGAATTAAGAATTATTAGTATTGATCAATATCCTGTTAATGTATCGCCAAGTAGATATATGCTGGTTACTAGGCACAGGGATATGCCTGGTATTATTGGCAAGCTTGGTTCTTTATTGGGTAGCAACAATGTAAATATCGCCTCAATGCAAGTTGGGCGCAAAATTGTTAGAGGAGAAGCTGTTATGGTTCTAAGTATTGATGATCCAATTCCTAATAAGTTGCTTGACACCATTATTAAAGTAGAGGGAATTACCAATGCTAATCCAGTTACTCTATAAAAAGGCCTGCTCTATTAATGGTAATTAAAGATTGGTATAAACTAACTTTTCTGATAGAAAGTGATTCAGAAGAAATTATTATTTGGAAATTAAATGAGCTGGGAATATTTAGTTTTTCATTTGAATATTTAATTAAAAATGAAAATAAAAAAAAGGTGAATATATGGCTTCCAGTCGATGATTGGGGAGATAGTTCTAGGTGTAGTTTTGAAAAAATAATTAGAAAACTTCTAAACATTAATGCCCCTAAGAATCAATTTTTTGATTGGAGTATTATCAAAGAGGAGGATTGGTTGACAAGCTGGAAGAAATATTGGGCTCCTGAATTAGTGGGAAATCATTTTTTAATATTGCCTTGTTGGATAAATCTAAATGAAAAATTTAAAGATAAAAAAATCATAAAAATTGATCCTGGAGCAGCCTTTGGTACAGGAAGTCATCCTTCGACTTATCTTTGCTTGGAAAAAATGGAGACTATTTTATTTTCTGATAAAAAAATATTAGATATTGGAAGTGGTAGTGGGATCTTGAGTGTCGCCGCTAGATTACTTGGCGCTAGCGATGTTTGTGCAGTGGATAATGATTATTTAGCTATAAATTCAACTAAATCTAATTTCCAACTAAATTTTGGTAATTTAAAAAACTTAAATACCTTTTTGGGATCTTTTAATGAAGTAATTTTAAAAAATCAACTGCAACAATTTGATTTTGTTTTATGCAATATTCTTGCGGAAGTAATAAAAGGAATGATTCCAAATATTTATAATTGCTTGAGAAACAATGGGGAAGTAATTTTCAGTGGAATTCTGAATTCACAAAAAGATGAAATTATAAAAATATTAATTCAGAATGACTTGAAATTATTGGATGTATCAACTAAAAAGGATTGGGTATGCATTTCTGCGCAAAAAGCCAGCGATCCAACCTAAATATAAGTTTTTCTTATAGATATTCTTTCATACATTTTATTGTGTCATTTTTTACTTCAAAATCTCACATATCGACCTAATCGATGTTAAAAATGTATTTATTAGGTATTAATTACCAACAATTTTTTATTTAAATGGCTTCTTACAAAGTTACACTCATCAACGAAGGTGAAGGTCTCAATTCCACAATTGAAGTACCTGATGATCAGTACATCCTAGATGCGGCTGAAGAGCAAGGTATCGACCTTCCTTACTCCTGCAGAGCTGGTGCATGTTCAACATGTGCTGGAAAAGTTACTTCAGGTAGTGTTGATCAGTCTGATCAAAGTTTCTTGGATGACGACCAATTAGAAGCTGGTTTTGTTCTTACTTGTGTGGCTTATCCAACATCTGACGTAACAATTACAACTCATGCTGAGGAAGAATTGTACTAATTATAAAAATTTAACTTTTCTAAGTTGATTATTAATTATTTATCTGCCACCCTCTATGAAGGTGGCTTTTTTTTGTAAATGGATAAATTTCAATTTTTCAAGACTGGTAGTGTTCAATCAAGTTATGGAGGTCAGTACAGTTATAAGGTAATTGGCCCTTGTTGCAGACTATATGATAGGGAAGAGTTACCTTGGCCCTGCTCAAGGCTTGCTTGGAGAAGTAAGGAGCCTAGTTGGAGAAGAATAGGGTCTAGGTTCGTTGCTGATATGGCTTCAAGAAAATGCCCATCTTACTCAGTTCTGATTTTGGAGCCTGGATCAAAACCTGTTGAGACTGTTATAACTCTTTTTTCAAAGAGATTTTCTTCTGATATACAAGAATGGTGGTATAGCAAAAAACCAGGCTCAAAAGAGCCTGGTAATATCTTCCCTTATGAAATTGGTTAGCTTTAAATATTATGCTTTTGGCTTTGGAGGCATGTAACCTTTTAAGCCAGTGCATTCAAGACTATCAATTGTATTAACTCCAGTTTGTGAGTTAGTTCCACTAGCTCTCTCACATAATGATTTTCTCTGAGAAAGATCAAGATTTGCATCAGTAAAGTCTGCCCCATCAATAATTGCTCCATCAAAAACACTTTTCATTAGCTCACCATTGGTAAGATTTGCATCTGTAAAATCGGCATTATCAAAGCGTGTTGCATATGCAATGAGGTCCGTCATATTGGCTCCTTTAAAACTAGAGTTTTTTGCAGTCGTCACGCTCATATATGCACCTTGAAGATTAGCTTCTCCTAAATCTTGATTAGATAAATCATATTTAACATATTCAGTATTATGAAGGTCAGCACCGTGAAGATCTTCTTTTAGAACGTCAACTGATGAAGGATCACTAGGATAGAGTGCATTTGCAGATATTGGATTAATAAGTAACCCAATAATTAATGGAAGAAAAATGAATAGTCTTTTACAAGACTTATGTAGTGATGAAAAAATAGAGACCATTTCGATCGACATCAAATAGAAAAACCTAAGACTATTATTTCATGGGTTGGTCATTTACAACGCTCCTGCTAACGAACTGTTGCAGTTTATTTTATTTCTGCCGTTAGAAAATCTTTTGCAAGCTGAGTATTTGGAAAAATTTTTTGAGCCTCTTTAAGCAAATCGCTTGGAGTAATTGCATTTTTATTGGTATATCTTGGACTTAAATGAGTAATAATTAATTTTTTTGTGTTAGATAATAATGCTGTTTTGGCAGCCATGATTGTTGTGGAATGTAATTTTTCGTATGCCATGCTTTCATCCTCCTCTGAAAAAGTAGATTCATGTACGAGTAAATCGGCATTTTTTGATAGTGAAACAGCTGATTCGCTAAATATAGTATCTGTGCAATAAACAAAACTCTCACCCTCTCTAGGGGGGCCACAGAATTCTTTCCCATCAAATGTCCTACCATCCGCTAAAACTACTTTTTTACCTTTTTGCAGTTCTGAATAAATTGGTCCAGGTGCTATTTTTAGAGACTCTGCTTTTTTGATATCAAATATACCTGGTTTATCTTTTTCACTAACTCGATAACCATAAGCAGGTATTTTATGTTTAAGACAGGCGCAGTTTACTTTTATTTTATTGTTTTCAAATAGCATTTTATTTTCTGATGCAAAATTTTCAACTTCCACAAAATGCAATGGAAACGATAATTTGCAAAAACTACTTTTAAGTGCAGAATTTATAAAACTTCTCAACTCTGAAGGACCGTAAATTTCAATACCCTTACTATTTCCTGATAAACCTAAGGTAGCCAAAAGTCCAGGTAAACCATAAATATGATCTCCATGCATATGAGTAATAAATATTTTCTTGATTTGTGAAGATTTGATATTGCTTTTCATTATTTGATGTTGCGTTCCCTCTCCACAATCAAAAAGCCAAACTTCTGATGACTGTGATAATTTAAGCGCTAGGGAAGAAACATTCCTCGTCAAGGATGGGACTCCTGAGCTTGTTCCTAAGAAGGTGATGTTCACTTATATTAATATTGTTGTTTTTTTATCTGGATTAAATCTAGACTTTTAGTGAAATTAAGGCAATTTCAAAATTTGTTTTTCAAACAAAGTGATATTAAAGATCATAAAAAACACCCATAACTTTTGTTTAATAAGTATATTAATTTTTTGTTTTTCTCAAAATCGAGCTTTATCAGCTTCAAAAGAACCTAACATAAGTGTTCTAATTTTAAAAGACAAAAAAATTAGAATTAGGTCAGATAGATCAATTCCATTAACAATCAAAGGTCAAAGATTTTCAAATAAAAAAATTAAAGGTTTAACTTTAAAAAAACAAAATAATAGAACTACTCTAATTTTTGATAAGAATAAACAAAAAATTTATGATTTGAAAAATAAAGAAAAATTTTTAGTGAGTTCCTCAGATAGAAGAGGCATTTGGGTTGGTCAGAAAAGATACGCAGGTAAATTGAACATTTTTATAAGTGATAATTACATATTGGTAGTTAATGTTCTTGGGATTGAGAAGTATCTCGCTAGTGTTGTTGGTTCAGAAATGCCCGCTAAATGGCCTTTGGAAGCATTAAAAGCTCAAGCTATCGCATCTAGAACTTATGCTTTGAAGCAAAAAGGAAATCCTCTATACGATATTGATTCGACAAATATGAATCAGGTCTATATAGGACTTGAGGCTGGGACACATAAAACTAAAAGAGCAGTAAACAGCACAAGATCATTAGTTTTAACTTATGAAAACAAATTAATTAATGCTTTATTTCATAGTAGTTCTGCTGGCATGACAGAGAATAGCCAAGATGTATGGAAAAATAAATATCCATATTTATCAAGTGTTAAAGACTTTGATAAAAATAATCCAAAACTTCGATGGAATCAAAAGTTCTCACAATCTCAATTGCAAAAATTATTCCCACGGATTGGAGGGATAAACAAAATTGAAATCTTAAATGTAACAAGTACGGGTCGAGTAAAAAATGTAAGAATTCATGGTGATTTTGGTACTGATCAAATTTCAGGAGTTGATATTCGAAAAAAAATGAACCTTAAAAGTACTTTAGTTAGATTTAAATTTGTCGAAGATAATGAATTTAAATCTCTTAATCATACTCCTAAATTATTATCAACAAATGGATTAGAAAATGAACCTCTTACCCATATTGTTCGAGTTGGAGAAACCTTGATAGTTATTGCTGATCAATATGATGTAAGTGTTGAGGAAATCGTTGCGTTAAATAATATTAAAGATTCATCAATAATAAAGATAGGTCAAAGATTATTAGTTCCCAGAAATCCTCTTAATTCTTCATCTTCTCCAGCAAAGATTTTAGTAGTTTCAGGATTTGGATCTGGTCATGGTGTTGGGATGAGTCAATGGGGAGCTAAACATATGGCGAATCAGGGAGCAAAAGCAAAAACTATCTTAAAACATTTTTATAAAGGAGTTGAGATAAAACCTTTTAAAAAATATTTTTTATAAAAATTATTTTGCATTAAGAACTAATTTTGGATTTATATTAGTTTGATCCTCATTTAAGAAACCTATCCCTAGCAATTTTTGTCTTTTATCTATAACCTTTATGGGTTTTTTATAATCAAAAGTTTTGCTTTTTTTTAAATAATTAATATCAATTTTAATTGCTCTTCCAGTTTGCCAAAAATTGATTTGCTCTTCAAAAGTTAAGACAAATGTTGAAATGTGATTAAGAGCAGAAATTGTTGGAATAATAAAATTTTTCGAGTTATTTTTACCTTTTTCTTTTTCGATATCAGATATTTTTATCGAGTTTTGTTCATCAAAGCCACAAGCTGAAATTCTTTTTAGTTGCAGAAGGCAACCTTCGGAATTGAGAATTTCTCCTATATCTCTTGCGATTGATCTTATATATGTGCCAGCTGAACATTTTATTTTTATTTCTATGATTCCGTTAATTTGGTCCCATTTCATTAAAATAAGTTCTTCTATTTTTACTTCTCTTGGTGCTAATTGAAAATTTTCATTCCTGAACGATTTTTTATAAGCTCTCTCTCCATTAACGTGAACACTAGAAACTTTCGGAGGAATTTGTTTAATGATTCCTCTAAATCTATTTAAGTATTGATCTAATTTTTCATCGCTGATTGTAGGCCAACTTTTTTGACTAATTATTTCGCCTTGAATATCATCTGTGTTAGTTCTTATCCCTAATTTAATTTGTCCTATATAAGTTTTACCCTGAGGAAGATATTGAATAAATCTCGTTGCATTGCCTATAGCGATTGGTAATGTTCCTATAACTTCTGGGTCAAGAGTCCCTGTATGTCCGACTTTTTTTGTATTTAGTAACTTCCTTATTTGTTTAACGCAATCATGAGAGGTGCAGCCTTTATCTTTATTAATTACTAAGAATCCATCTTTAGTTTCCATTTTTAATATTAAGAATACTTTGAGAAAGATTTATGATCATTCTATGATTTTGGTATTGGAAATTTAGAGTAAGAAAATTGAAAAATAATAATTTCATTTTAAAAGAGTTTATAGACAATGCTTTCAATTTGAAATCACACTTAATGGAATACTTATCTATTAGGGAATGTGATTTAGATGGATTCCTTGCAAGTGCAAAGATGAATTTGGCAAATTCACATCCTGGCGATGCTTTGAATGATGTTTCAGATTTTTACACTGATATTGTAGGAGATAGGCATGTAGCTGATTTAGCTGCTTGGCATATCACAAGTAGGGACTATATAGCTGATACTTTAAAACTTCAGCAGAGATTTTCTAAAGGTTTAGTTTTGGATTTTGGAGGAGGTATTGGTACGCATGCCCTAGCTAACGCTATGTCTTCAAAAGTTGAGCATGTTTTTTTTGTAGATATTAATCAAACAAATAGAAATTTTGTTGAATACAGGGCTAAGCAATTAGGAGTTGAAAAAAAACTTACTTTTTGCAAGACAATTCAAGATACACAAATAGTTAAATTTGATACTATAGTTTGCTTTGATGTTTTGGAACATCTTGCAGATCCAGCTTCTCAAATTAATCATTTCAGTGAGATTATGGATAGTAATTCTATTGCTCTATTCAATTGGTATTTCTACAAAGGAGATAACAATGAATATCCTTTTCATATCGATGAAAGTAAAATTATTGAAAAGTTTTTTGAGACTCTTCAATCAAAATTTTTAGAGGTATTTCATCCTATTCTTATAACTGCAAGAGCTTATAGGAAAATTAGATAACTATATTAACTCTTTTTCTATTTCTTAAATTTCGTTTAATGCTTTCGAAACTTACGGTTCCTTCTTTTAGTGCAAAAAGCGTGTCATCTTTACCTTTACCAACATTGTTTCCAGGCAAAAATGATGTACCTCTTTGGCGAATTAAAATTGATCCAGCAGTTACTTTTTCACCACCATAAGCTTTGACACCCAGTCTTTTAGAATTTGAATCTCGACCGTTTCTAGTAGAACCTGTTCCTTTTTTATGTGCCATTAGAAATGTTTAATTTGTTGATTTTTCTGATTTTGGTTTAGCTTCCTTTTTAACAGTTTCTTTTTTTGAAGAAGACTTAGGAGTGCCTTTACCCATTGATATAGATTTTACCATAACTCTTGTAAGTTCTTGTCTATGACCCATTTTTCTTCTTGTCTTTTTTTTCGGACGCATCTTGTAAACAATAATTTTCTTATCTCTTTTATGAGAGACAACTTCTAGTTCAATTTTTGCATCTTTTATGTAAGGTTTTCCTACAGTGATAGAGTCTTTGTCTTTTAAGAGTAAAACTTTTTCAAGTGTTATCTTTTCTTTCTCTTTTGCATTTAACCTGTCAATATCGTAGTATCTGTTTACTTCGAACCAAAATTGTTGACCTGAAGTTTCGGCTATTGCGTACAATTCATTACTTTTAGAAGAATTGTCTGAAGATTTTTTAGAATTTGTCATGTCTAGGAGACGCTATTAGGCTCAAATTTATAATTTGATTAAGCCAAATCAGCAATCAATACAGTTTGTCTATTTTCTTATTTTGTAGTGTAATAAGTCAAGGGTTGTTTTAAATCTTTTATATCAAATTGAGGAATTTTAATAATGGCAGCAAGAAAAACATATATTTTAAAACTCTATGTCGCGGGGAATACTCCTAATTCAATGAGAGCATTAAATACTTTAAGAGAAATTTTAGAAAATGAATTTAAAGGGGTTTATGCCTTGAAGGTTATAGACGTCCTTAAGCAACCACAACTTGCAGAGGAAGACAAGATTTTAGCTACTCCAACCTTAGCTAAAATTTTACCTCCACCAGTGAGAAGGATAATTGGTGACCTTTCTGATAGAGAAAAAGTTTTAATTGGGTTAGATTTACTTTTTGATGAATTAACTGAAACTGAATATAGTGGAGATAAATAACACATAGAAAACTTTTATAATTAAAGATAAATTTAATGTTTATTGTTTATTTTTTATTAAAAAAATTTTCTTGAACAAAACTATGAAAGATAAGAAATTTGGCAAATCAAATAAAATGCAAGTTCAAAAATTACCTACTGGCATAGAGGGTTTTGATGATGTTTGTAGGGGGGGGTTGCCTGTATCTCGAAGCACTCTTGTCAGTGGCACTTCAGGCACAGGTAAAACTGTTTTTTCTCTTCAATATTTGCATCATGGGATCTGTAATTTTGATGAACCTGGGATATTCGTAACATTTGAAGAATCACCTTTAGACATAATAAGAAATGCTGCCAGCTTCGGATGGGATTTACAAGATTTAATTGATCAAAATAAATTGTTTATATTGGATGCTTCTCCGGATCCGGACGGTCAAGATGTCGCAGGTAATTTTGACTTGTCTGGTCTTATTGAGAGAATTAGTTATGCAATTAGGAAATATAAGGCTAAAAGAGTTGCAATAGATTCAATAACTGCTGTTTTTCAACAGTATGACGCCATTTACGTTGTTAGAAGAGAAATATTTAGACTGATTGCAAGATTAAAAGAAATAGGTGTGACTACAGTTATGACTACAGAAAGGGTTGATGATTACGGCCCAATTGCTAGGTATGGAGTAGAAGAATTCGTATCTGATAACGTTGTTTTATTAAGAAATGTTCTTGAGTCGGAAAAGAGAAGAAGAACTCTAGAAGTCTTGAAGTTAAGAGGGACTGTACATATGAAAGGCGAATATCCATTCACTATGGGAACAGATGGTATAAGTGTTTTTGCTCTTGGAGCAATGAGATTAACGCAGAGTTCCTCAAATATTAGGATTAGCTCGGGAGTTAAAGATCTTGACGATATGTGTGGAGGAGGTTATTTCCAAGATTCCATTATTCTTGCCACAGGAGCAACTGGTACAGGTAAAACAATGCTCGTATCAAAATTTGTAGAAGATGCTTACAGCAATAATGAAAGAGCAATACTTTTTGCATATGAAGAATCTAGGGCGCAATTACTTAGGAATGCTACAAGTTGGGGCATAGATTTTGAAAAAATGGAAAGTGATGGTTTATTAAAAATTATTTGTGCATATCCTGAATCAACTGGTTTAGAAGATCACTTGCAAATCATAAAGACGCAAATTAATCAATTTAAACCAAAGAGAATGGCAATAGATTCTCTCTCTGCATTAGCTAGGGGTGTTAGTTTAAACGCATTTAGACAGTTTGTGATTGCAGTTACTGGTTACACAAAACAAGAAGAGATAGCCGGCTTTTTTACTAATACTGCAGAAGAGTTTATGGGAAGTCATTCTATTACTGATTCTCACATCTCAACCATTACAGATACTATATTATTACTTCAATACGTAGAAATAAAAGGAGAGATGGCTAGAGCTTTAAATGTTTTTAAAATGCGAGGATCTTGGCATGATAAAAGAATAAGAGAATTTATTATCACAAATCGAGGGCCTGAAATAAAAGATTCTTTTTCTAACTTTGAACAGATATTTAGTGGTGCACCTCATAGAGTTATTCCTGATCAAAATGTTCAAAATGTTTTTAAAGGGTTAGATAGCAATTAGATGATTTCACTGATTTCAGAGCTAGAAAAGTTATCTGTATTATTAATACTTTGAGTCAATAATTCATCTTTGTCAGATTGTGCCAAGGACAAGTCAAACCAGAAGGTTGTTCCTACGCCTAATTCACTTGCCATGCGTATCTCTCCACCATGTTTTTCAATTATCCCACGCACTATCGATAACCCCAAACCTGTTCCTTGCTCAGTATGCACGGAATTCTCCACTCTATAAAAACGGTCAAATATCTTTTCTTGATCCGCTTGAGATATTCCTGAACCTGTATCAGCAATCTCAATCCTTACTTTGGGTAATGGTGAAATTAACTCACATTGAGGAGCTTCATGATTTCTGTCATCAGGAGGGAATGCAGGACATGAGTCTGGCCAAGTATATGCTCTTATCATAAGGCTGCTGTTTTTAGGACTAAATTTCAATCCATTACCTAGTAAATTATCAAAAACTTGTAAAAGTAAATCAAAATTTCCGAGAATTGAAGGGATAGTTTCTTCAATATCATGTGCCAATGAAACATTTTTTTCTGTAGCATTAAGTCTATAGTTTCTAAGAGTCTGTTCTATTGCAGGTTTAATATCCATTTCTTCTAGCTGAATTATTTTCCCTGACTCTAGTCTTGATAAATCTAAAACATCATTAACTAGCCTTGTTAGCCTATCAGTCTCTGAATTTGCAATTCCTAAGAACTCTAGTTGTTCTTCATTGGAGAGTTGATCTTTTAAATCATGTAAGGTCTCTACATAACTTTTGATATTAAAAAGTGGGGTTCTTAGTTCATGAGAAACATTACTAATAAATCTATTTTGCGCTGCATTTAGTTCTACCTCTCTTGTTAGGTCTTGAATTGTGACTGCAATACCTTTTAATTCAATTTTGTTTGTGTCTAAAACAGATTGTAGAACAATTCTTAAAGTTCTAGCAGGTTCTCCTAAGCTTATCCTTAAATCATCTTTTTCTTTTTCTCTATTTAATAAAGACTCTATATTTATGTGTAAATCATTAGATAGAATTTCAGGGATTTCATTTAAAAAATATTTTCCTTCTAAGAATCTGCCTTCCCAACGAAATAATCTTTTTGCTGTTGGATTTGTAAGTACAATTTTACCTTGGGAATCCAATAGAATTGCACCATCAGCCATAGTAGCTATAAGTGATTGCTGTTTTATTTGAGCTGCTTTAAGTTCTTCAATGTTTGCCTCATCATAATTCTCTAACTGAGTGGCCATTCTGTTAAATCCATTTAAAAGTTCTCCTAAATCTCCTGTCATAGGTAATGAAATTCTGGATTTAAAGTTTCCTTTTGAAATTTCCCTAACACCTCTTACTAATTCCCTTACAGGTCTAGTAATTGTAAGTGCGTTGAATACAGCACCGAGGATTACTAAAACCCAAATAGAGATGAAAACTGCTATGGTCACTTCTCTGGTTAATGCGGCGCTAGCTAAAGCTTTTTTATTAGGTGTAACTCCTAAAGCTAAAGTTCCTAGATATTTCCCTTTCCATAACATTGGAACAAAAACGTCTGTTACTTGACCTTGAGGTGTTACATGTTGCCTAACTAAAGGGAATTGTGGCCTTTTCTTTAACTCTGCGGGTAGCTTTAATTTTCTAGTAAGTTGAAACTGGCTATCTGAACTTGTTGGAGTGGCGCTAATTGGTATTCCAAGTTGCACTATGTCTTCAGCATCAGTAAAAAATATATAACGCAAATTTCGGCTTGATCTCCAAAACTTTTCAGCTACATTTGAAATTTCTTTTTTTTGGTTGTTTGCAACTAATTCTGTTACATTCCCAGATAATAATAAGCCAAGATCCCGAGCATATCTAGTATCATTCATTCCTGCATCTCTTTGAATACTATTTAAAGCAAAGAAAGTTATTCCTGTCATTAGGAGGCTGACAACAAGAGTGGCTATAGCTAACAGTTTTGTTCTTAAACTGAACCCACTCCACCACGCGAGGAGTCTATTGATCCAATAGTTATCATTGATATCTTCACTATCGGCCATATTATATTCTCTACTTTCGTGACTATTAGTATTTACCATAATCCTAGTTCCCCTTGTGATAGTTTTTTCTTACCTGATGACCTATATCATTTCTAAAATAAATACCTTTAAAATTTATTTCGTTCAAATTTTTGTATGCTTTTTCAAATACCAAGTCAAAATCTTTATCTTGACAGACAATACTTAAAACTCTTCCTCCATCAGTTAATAAGTCCCCATTTTTACTTAAAGTAGTCCCCGAGTCGAAAATTTGACAATCATTTGAATCAATCTCACCTAACTTTATTGGAAAGCCTGTTTTATATTCATGAGGATAACCTTTTGAGGTTGCTATTACACAACCACTGACCTTATTAGAAATATCAATTTTTTCATTACCTGTTAAATTTTCCATTGCGCATTTTTCTAAAAGAAACACAAAATTTTGATCCATCAAAGGCATTATCGTTTGGCATTCAGGATCGCCAAATCTGCAATTATATTCTATAACTTTTGGCCCAGATTTTGTGATCATCAACCCAAAATAAATTACGCCTTTATAGTCAATATTCCTTTTATTTAGCTCATCTATTGTAGGTTCAATAATCTCTTTTTTTATCTTATAAAGATTATCTTCTGTTAAAAGTGGTGCTGGAGAATAAGCTCCCATCCCTCCTGTATTTGGACCTTTATCTTTCTCATTAAGACGTTTGTGATCTTGCGCGCTTGGAAGTAATAAATATTTCTTGCCATCGCAAAGAGCAAAAACCGAAACTTCTGGACCCTGAATTTTTTCTTCTAGAACTACTACATTCCCTGAGTTACCAAACTTACCATTAAAGATTGATTCTGCTGCTTCAAGACAATCTATTTTTGAATCTGGAATAAAAACACCTTTACCTGAAGCTAAACCATCAGCTTTCACTACCAATGGAATTGATGATGAATAAATAATTTTTTTTGCTTCTTCTAGAGAATTTACTTTCCAAAATTTTGAAGTCGGAATATTTGCATCTTTCATAAATTCCTTTGCCCAAGATTTGCTATATTCCAGTTTTGCTCCATCTTTGCCAGGACCAAATACTTTAAAGTCTTTTTTGCGAAGGTAATCGGCCAATCCATTCGCTAAAGGTATTTCTGGTCCAATTACAATTAAATCTATTTTTAAAAATTCAAGCTTTTCAACTAATTCTTTTTTATTGTTTATGTCCATTTTTAACCTTTCACATTTGTTTATTCTTTGTGAACCAGCGTTACCAGGAATTAAATAAACTTTTTTTACTAAATCATTTTTCTGAATAATCCAAGCTAAAGAATTTTCCCTTCCTCCATTTCCAATAATTAAAATATTTTCTAGTCTATTGAAATTCTTGGAACTTGTTGAATTAATGCTCATAAATGTGTTTTTTGAAGGTTATGGGGATTCGATAAATAATCAGTTAAAATGGATTAAACTAACTTAGAAAATTGATCTTTAATAAATATGTTAATTAAATATCTTACTTTTAGTAATCAAATGAGGTCTTGAATTCATGAATAACAAATATGAATTAATTTATGAAGGCAAAGCAAAAAAAATATTTACTCATGATGATGCAGATAAAGTAATCATTGAATTTAAAGATGATGCTACAGCTTTTAATGCGTTGAAAAAAGCTAAATTTGAAGGCAAAGGCAAACTTAATTGCCTAATTAGTACAAGAATTTTTGAACTTCTGATACAGAAGAAGATTCCGACTCATTTCCTTGAACTCAAAAATGACAATACAATGATTGCACAAAAAATAAATATAATTCCATTAGAAATTGTTTTGAGAAATACTGCTTATGGATCTTTATGTAAACAGACAACTATTAAATCTGGGACTGTACTGGAAAAACCATTAATTGATATTTATCTTAAGAATGATGAACTTAATGATCCACTAATTACAAAAGATAGAATTCAATTAATGAAAATAATAAGCGCTAAAGATTTAGAATTTATTATAGATTTAACTCTAAAGATTAATATAATCCTTAAAAGTTTTTTTGAAAATATCAAGCTTCAACTTGTAGATTTCAAGTTAGAGTTTGGGTTTGATTCTAAAAAAAACATATTACTTGGCGATGAAATAAGTCCTGATAATTGTAGATTGTGGGATCTAAACCAGAAAAATGATACAATTGTAAGCTTAGATAAAGACAGATTTAGAAATGATTTAGGGGGGCTCATTGAGGCTTATAGTGAGATTAACAGAAGAATAAATGATTTCCTTTAACTCAATTCAATAAATAATGCTTTAATCGAAACAATTAAATACTATGCAAAAACAGTTTTTAAAATTTAGAAAGATTTCCACCAATATTTCTTGTTTCCCTTTGATTTTGTTATCAAATAATTCAGAACTGTTAGCTAGATATTCGCTAAATGACTTTGAGGGATCCACTACAACTTTACAAATAGAAAAAATCAACCATGGTTTATTTCAAGAGTTTCAAAAAAAGCAGGAAAAAAGTTTCTTTATTGCAGAAAATAAAAAAAATACTAAGGCAGAAAGTGTTCTTATTTCAGAAATAATCATCCAAGGTTGGGAAAATCACCCTGAGGGCAGAAAGCTAGAATTAGCTGCATATGACTCTATGAGTATAAAGCCAGGCAGTATCGTTGATAATCAAATTTTAAATCGAGACCTTAATTCAATATACGCTAGTGGCTGGTTTTCGGACGTTAAAATAAAACCTGAAGATGGGCCTTTAGGAGTGAGGCTAATAGTAAATGTAGTTCCTAATCCAATTTTGAGGAAAGTTGAAATTAAACCGATAAACTCTTTGATCTCTGATGAATTCCTAGATAATATTTTTAGTAATTACTATGGAACGACTCTTAACTTAAAAGAATTTCAAAATAAGATAGAAATAATAAAAAAACGTTATGAAAATGAGGGTTATTCCTTAGCTAGAGTTATTGGCCCAGATAGAATCTCAGAAAATGGAATAGTAACATTAAAAGTTTCTGAAGGCATCATATCTGATGTCAAGTTAAGATTTCCAGGATCTGATGGTGAATCTGTAATTGATGGAAAACTAAGAAAAGGAAAAACAAAAGACTGGGTCATAAAAAGAGAGTTGAAATCACAACCAGGTACAATATTTAATAGAAAAATTCTAGAATCTGATATCCGCAGACTATATGCCACATCATTATTTGATGATGTCAAGGTATCCCTTGGTCCAGATGATTTAAATCCTAGCCAAGTCATAATTTTTTTAGATTTAAGCGAACAAAGAACTGGATCATTAACTGGCGGCCTTGGTTACAGCAATGGTTCAGGTATTTTTGCCACAATTGGTTTGCAGGAAACCAATACATTAGGTAGAGCATGGACTACTAATCTAAATTTGAATTTTGGAGAATTTTCAACAACCTATAATTTATATTTATTTGATCCATGGATCAAAGGAGATAAGTATAGAACTTCTTTTAGAACAAATGTTTTTCTTAATAGAGATTATCCACAAGAATTTAATAGTGAAACTAATAGAATTTACGCTGTAGATGATACTAATACTACAAACGCTGATACTTTCTCTTCAATAGTTTTAGAGAAAACCGGAGGTGGATTTTCCTTTACAAGGCCTCTTAATGGAGGAGACCCATTTAAGGTTTCTAAGTGGAAAGTTCTTGCTGGTATGAATTTCAAGAAAGTAAATATGATTGATGGTAGTGGAAATAAAAAACCTTATGGTGATATGACCCCAACTACAGGCAATATAAACGATATTATATGTATTGGATTTACTACAAAAGATGGGTTATGCCCTGCAGAAAATACATTGGTAAGTGTAATTGCAAGTACTACTAGAAATGATTTGAATAATTTTACAAACCCTACTTCAGGAAGTAAATTAAGCTTTGGCTCTGAACAATTTGTTTCAGTGGGTAAAAACTCTCCAACTTTTAATAGAATGAGAGCTAATTATTCATTTTTTGTACCAACAAGATTGATAAATTTAACTAAAGGGTGCAGATCGAGTAATTCTACCAGCGAGGATTGTCCTCAAACTGTGGGGTTTCAATTTACTGCTGCAACTACTATTGGTGAATTACCTCCTTATGAAGCATTTTGTCTAGGAGGAACATCATCTGTTAGAGGTTGGGGATCTTGTGAATTGGCAGTTAGCAAAAGTTTTGTTGAGGGTTCAATAGAATATAGATTCCCTCTTTGGAGAATGTTATCAGGAGCTTTATTTGTTGATGCGGGGAGTGATTTGGGATCCCAAGAGGATGTCCCAGGCAAGCCTGGTAAATTATTACAGAAATCTGGTTCTGGTTATTCACTTGGAGCGGGAGTTGGAGTTAAAACGCCAATTGGTCCATTAAGATTTGACGTTGCGAGTAAGGAACTAAGTGGAGACTGGAGATATACACTTGGAGTTGGATGGAAGTTTTAAGTGTTTTCTTGGCCTACTAATTATGATTCTTGCTATACATTATCTGGGACTATTTCCAGAGAAGGTATAGGTCTTCATAGTGGAGAAAAAACAAGGGTATCAATTTCTTCTTATGAAAAAGAAGGATATTATGTTTCTTTCAGTGATAAACCCAAAGAGATTTTTAAGCTTACACAAGATTTAATAGGAAGTACGATGCTTTGCACAGCTGTTAAATTAGGTGGAAGAAATTTATATACAATTGAACATTTATTATCTTCACTTGCTGGGTGCGGTTTAAGTTACATCCATATTGAGGTTGAAGGGAAAGAAATCCCTCTTTTAGATGGATCAGCAATTCAGTGGGTAAGAGATTTTGAAGGAGTGGGGATAAAAAAAGTCCTCAAACCTAATAATTTTTTTAGAGAGATTAATAAACCAATTATTTTAAATAAAGAAGGGTCAGTTATAGCAGCAACTCCCTATGAAAAAACAACAATTATTTCCACTATAAGTTTCCCTTACAAAGCAATTGGCAATCAAACTTTTGTGATTGACTTAAATCCAAGAAGTTTCGTCGAAATGATTGCTCCAGCACGAACATTTGGTTTTAAAGATCAATTTCAAGAATTAAGTGAACTTGGATTAATAAAAGGAGGAAGTTTAGAAAATGCGCTTGTTTGTGATGGTGATAAATGGGTTAATCCACCATTAAGATTTGATGATGAACCAATAAGACATAAAATTTTGGACCTAATTGGGGACCTGGCTTTGGTAGGGTTACCTAAGGCCCAAATTATAGTTTATAAAGGATCTCACTCTTTAAATGCTTTATTGGCCTCATCGCTAAAAATTTAATTTTATCTTTAATTGTTTTGGAAAAAGAATTATCCATTGAAAATAATCAACTCTCCTCTGAGAACATACTGGGTTTATTACCTCATAGATATCCTTTTGCTCTTGTGGATAAAGTTATAGAATATATTCCTGGTGAGAGTGCTATTGCAGTAAAAAATGTCACTATAAATGAGCCTCAATTTCAAGGACACTTTCCCGAAAGGCCCTTAATGCCAGGGGTACTTATTGTTGAATCAATGGCTCAAGTTGGGGGAATAATAGTAACGCAAATGCCTGATCTTCCTAAAGGACTTTTTGTATTTGCGGGGATAAATAATGTTAAATTCAGAAAGCCTGTTGTACCTGGAGATCAATTGATAATTTCTTGTGAGATATTAAGTATTAAAAGAAAAAGATTTGGCAAGGTTAAAGGAGAGGCACATGTTGATGGAAAATTGGTTTGTTCTGGAGAATTAATGTTCTCATTAGTTGATTAGGGATATGGAGAACAAAAAAATTAAATTAAATTCTAGCTTTAGTGGTGTAAACGTGCATCCAAATGCTTTTGTTGACCCTAGTGCTAAATTACATGATGGTGTCACTATCTCTCAAGGAGCTATTATCGGTCCTGATGTTTATATCGGGGAAGGAACCGAAATAGGACCAAATGCTATTATCACAGGGAAAACTCAAATTGGCAGTAATAATAAAGTTTTCCCAAATGTATTTATTGGACTTGAACCACAAGATCTTAAATATAAAGGTGCCTCTACTGAAGTAATTATTGGAGACAATAATACTTTTAGAGAATGCGTTACTATTAATAAGGCAACTGATGAAGGAGAAAAAACTATTATTGGGAACAATAATTTGTTAATGGCTTACTCTCATATAGGTCATAATTGCGAACTTGGGAATGGCATAGTTTTATCAAATAGTGTACAAGTTGCGGGCCATGTAAAGGTTGAAGATAAAGCCATTATTGGTGGCTGTCTAGGAATCCATCAATTTGTACATATTGGATATTTAGCAATGATCGGAGGAATGACAAGAGTAGATAGAGATGTACCGCCTTTTTGTCTAGCCGAAGGGCATCCAGGAAGATTGAGAGGTTTGAATAGGATTGGAATTAAAAGAAGTGGTTTGATGGAAAACAAAGATTTTGACTTAAAGTTACTCCAAAGTACTTGGAATCTTCTTTTTAAATCTAATGATTCAATTTCAAATTCATTAGAAAAAGCAATGAAAGGGAAATTAGATCTTTCATCATCGAAATTATGTAGTTTTTTAAAAGATTCAATATCTAAGGAAAGACGAGGTCCAATGCCTTTAGTCAATTTATGAGTAAAAAGATTTTTATAAGCACCGGTGAAGTCTCGGGAGATTTGCATGGAAGTTTGTTATCAAAAGCTTTATTTGATGAAGCGAAAAAAAGACATCTAGATTTAGAAATCTGTGGATTAGGTGGGGATAGGATGAAGAAAGAAGGTGTGAAAATTCTTCAAGATACTACTTCAATTAGTGCAATAGGTATTTGGGAGGCTTTACCTCTTCTTCTCCCAACAATAAGAATTCAAAAAAGATTTTATCAGTTACTAAAAAAATATCCACCAGACTGCCTAATCTTGATCGACTACATGGGGCCAAATATAAAAATCGGGATAAAATTAAAAAGATCGAAGACAAAAATTCCAATTTTCTACTACATAGCTCCCCAAGAATGGGCTTGGAGGGTAGGAAATAACACTACGACAAATTTGATAAATTTTTCCGATAAAATTTTTGCGATTTTTAAACAAGAAGCAGCCTTTTACAAAAAAAGGGGTGGTAACGTTTTGTGGGTCGGACATCCAATGATCGATTTAATAAAAAAACTTCCTTTAAAGAAAGATGCCCGTAAAATTCTGAACCTTAGCCCTAATGAAAGTATTCTACTTATAATGCCTGCATCAAGACCTCAAGAATTGAGATATCTATTACCTACTTTTATGAGGACAGCAAGAAAATTACAACAAAAATATCCAACTTTAGTTGTTTATATTCCTTCTTGTAGGACAGTCTTTGAAGAACAATTCAGAAAGGCCTTTCGAAAATATCAAGTTAAAGGGAAAGTGATTTCTCAAAAAGATAATGCACAATTAAAGCCTTATATTTATTCACTAACTAAAATAGCTCTTTGCAAATCCGGGACGGTTAATATGGAATTAGCCTTACATGGAATACCACAAATTGTTGGTTATAGAGTAAGTAGAATTACCGCTTTTATCGCAAGAAAAATCCTTAATTTCAAGGTAAAATTTATTTCTCCTGTAAATTTGTTAAATAACAAATTAATAATACCTGAATTTGTTCAGAGAAATTTTGACGAAAAGAAAATCTTTTATAAATCTTGTAGAGTTCTCGAAAATAAATCAGAAAAATTAAAATTTAAAAATGGTTATGCTTCATTAAAAAGAGAATTAGGCGAGGAGGGTGTTGTCTCAAGAACTGCAAAAGAAATTATAAATTCTATTATTTAAACTTTATAATTGGATTATGAAATATCTGTTCTCTTTCATAGTTTTTTGTTCAATTTTAATTCATCCTTTACAGGCTCTGGCGGAAGAATTGGTTCTTGCAGGAGGTTGTTTTTGGTGTTTAGAACATGACTTACAGTCTTTAAAGGGGATAAATTTTGTGCAAAGTGGTTACTCAGGAGGAAATTTACAAAATCCTACCTATGAAAATCATGATGGGCACCAGGAAGTGGTTTTGGTCGACTATGATTCACAATTGCTAGCTTTACCTGAAATACTTAGGCTCTACTTCAGAAATATTGACCCTTTGGACGCCAAGGGCCAATTTTGTGATCGTGGAGATTCTTATAGGCCAGTTATCTTTTTCAAAGATGAAACTGAGGAAAATGATGCAAAAAATGCGATTGTTTCGGCCTCTAAGGAGTTGCGAGTGCCATTAGAAAAAATATCTGTAGAACTAAAATCAAAAAGCCAATTTTGGTTGGCTGAAGAATATCACCAGGATTTTGCTGAGAAAAATGAATTAAAATATAAATTCTATAGATTCTCATGTGGGAGAGATCAGAGATTGGATAAATTATGGGGGGATAACGCTAGATCAACAAATCTTTGGAATGAATAATTTAAATATAGTTACTTATTTTTAATCCATTGAACAAGAGTTTTAACTCCAAAACCGGTTGCACCTGATGGATTAATCCCCTTATTCTTATCAGTCCAACAAGTCCCAGCAATATCAATATGAGCCCATTTAATCTCTTTATTAAAGAACTCTTCTAAAAACAAAGCAGCAGTTATTGACCCACCTGCTCTAGGACCTGTATTTTTCATATCAGCTATATGAGATTTTAACCCTTCTTTATAAGATTTTTGTAAAGGCATTTGCCATAATTTTTCTCCAGTCTGGGCTGATGCAGCCTTTAGATCATTTGCTAGATCATCATTATTGCTCCAGAATCCAGCTACATCATTCCCTAATGCAACAACAATAGCTCCTGTTAAAGTGGCGAGATCTATTATTGAATCTGGTTTTAAATTGGATGCGTAAGTTAAAGCATCAGCTAATGTGAGTCTACCCTCTGCATCAGTATTATTTATTTCAATTGTCTTACCATTAGATGCCTTAACTACATCTCCAGGATGTACTGCAGATCCATTTATCATGTTTTCGCAAGCTGCCACAATAAAATGTATTTCTAGCCCCTTTGGTTTTAATGCTCCAAGTGCCTTTGCTGCTCCTAAAACTGCAGCGCTTCCGCCCATATCATATTTCATCATTTCAATTTGAGAGGCTCCTACTTTGAGGTTGTATCCTCCAGAATCAAAGGTTAAACCCTTCCCAACAAGTGCAATCTTTTCTTTTATAGGCCCCTCTGACTTCAAAGTAAGATGTATAAATTTAGGATCTAGATCAGAACCTTTTGCTACAGCTAAATATGCACCCATTCCTAAATCTTCACATTCTTTTGCCTCTAAAATTTTTACTTCTAATCCATGATCTTTAGCTATTTGAGAAGCTTGTATTGACATTTCCAGGGGAGTAAGACTATTTGGGGGGGCGGCTACAAGTCTTCTGGCGAGTTCTACACCTTCACATATTTTTCTTGTCTCTTCAAAGCTAATATTCTCAAATTTTTTTAAATTCAAAAACTCAATTTCTTTGAGAATTTTCTTTTCATCTTTTTTCTTATTAAATCTATTGTCCTTATAAGCAGATAATCTAGCTGACTGTGCTAATTGATTTATTTCTAGTTGTGAATTTAATAATTCCCAAGGTAGCAATATACTGATTTTTTCATTTTTAGAAACATTTTCCCTAATTAGATTTCCTATGGAGTTTTCAATATCAATTTTATTTAGATCTTTTGATTTGCCAAGACCAAATATGATTAAAGTTTCTAATTTTTGATCTAAAAATTCAAAGCTTAAAGTTTGGCCTTTTTCTCCTTTGAATTTTTTTTGAGTAACTTTTTTTTGTAATAATTTTGTGTCAACAACAAATTTTATGTTCTCAAGTTGGTTTGCAATTTCTTCCTCTAAAACTCCAAAAATTAATGAAGTACCTTGCCAGTTATCTAGATTTTTTTGGAATGTGGAAAATTGCATTTGTAAAATTGATTTAATTAACTTTTAGTTGTTTGTGAAAGTAGTTGCCCACCTATCTCGAGTTTCTTTATTAAAAGGTGGTAACCATAAATATATCAGTTGCTGTTCTAATTTACGTCTTAATTTTGCTTCTTTAGGTACATCAAAGAAGAAACGAATATCTTGGTGACTTGAGATGTTGTTATGAGCTAGGGTCTCTTTATAGTTCATTAGGTAATTTTTACAGTCATGTTCTCCCTTCCATCTTTTATTTGCTGAATTTGTTTCTCCTATATAGAGAATTATTTTTGAACTCTCCATCGAGTCAATTACGAAATACATTGCTGGACCATTATGTATATATTGATTGGTTCTCCAAAAGTTCAAAGATAATGGCTGCAGGGAAAACGGATCAATTTTTCTTTCATTAGAAATTGTATTTACAGGAAGACTAGTTTGGTGCAAATTATGAGTATCTTTTGAAATTTTGAATTGGTGATTATGGATTCTATTTCTCCATTCAGATAGGATTTCTCCTTTGATTTTAAGATTATTTGAGTGTTGAAAATTAATTGATGTATTTACATTTGAACCAAATAATTCAAATTGCCTATTTTGGTTTGAAATATTATTTTCGTTGAATTTTTCCAATATTTATGAAACATGTCTACTAAATTTAATTCTGAAAAACTATAAATCAAAGAATTATTTATAAACTAAAATTTATTAATGTTCTAATCAATTTAAAAGATTCTTGTTATCTTGTAATTAAGTCTTATTCTTGCGAAGTAAAAAAATAGAAATGGGATTTTTTGAGTCAGACATCGTTCAAGAAGAAGCTAAAAAGCTTTTTTCAGATTACCAAGAACTTATGAAACTTGGTTCTGATTATGGAAAATTTGACAGAGAAGGTAAAAAAATGTTTATAAAAAAAATGGAATCTCTTATGGATCGTTATAAGGTTTTTATGAAGAGATTTGAGTTATCTGAAGATTTTCAAGCAAAAATGACAGTTGAACAATTAAAGACACAGTTAAGTCAATTTGGGATAACTCCTGATCAAATGTTCGATCAGATGAATAAAACCTTAATAAGAATGAAGGATGAACTTGATAAAACTTCTTAAATTTAAAGGTTAAAGCTTTATGTCAGATAATTTAATATTGCCATCATGGCTGTCAAGAGGAATAGAAGAATATTTCCCAATTAAGGGAACAGATCAAACTTTTTCAGAGATATTTGATCATGCGAAAAGAAATAATAAAAAATTAAGGGTAAAACTTGGAATCGATCCAACTGGAACAGATATTCATCTTGGGCACAGCATATTATTTAAAAAACTTAGGGCATTCCAAGATAATGGACATATTGCAGTTTTAATAATTGGGGATTTTACCGCTCAAATTGGAGACCCAACTGGAAAAAACAAAACAAGATTGCAGCTATCGGAAAAACAAGTCAAGGATAATGCAAAAACATACTTAACCCAACTAGGAATGGGTAAACCAGCTAATGAATCTATTTTAGATTTTGATTCAAAAGATAGAATAGAAATTAGATATAACAGCGAATGGTTAAAAGGATTAAATCTTAATTCGATAATTGAATTAATGGGTAGTTCAACAGTTAGTCAAATGCTAGCTAAGGAGGAATTTAATAAAAGGTACACATCGCAAATTCCAATTGCTCTGCATGAATTCTTATATCCACTCTTACAAGGATACGATTCGGTAGTTGTTAGATCAGATATTGAGCTTGGAGGTACAGATCAGAAATTTAATATTGCAATAGGAAGAGATCTTCAAAGATATTTTAAACAAGAACCTCAATTTGGTGTTTTGTTGCCAATTTTGACAGGTTTAGATGGATTTAAGAAGATGAGTAAATCTGAATTTAACACCGTGGGTTTGACTGAGGATCCTCTTTCAATGTATTCAAAATTAGAAAAAGTACCTGATAATATAATACCTACTTACTTTGAATTGCTTACTGAATTAGATTTAAGTTTTCTTGAAAACTTAAATCCTCGTGAATTACAAAGAAGGATGGCTTTAGAAGTTACTACTTTATTTCATGGGACTAAAGAAGCATTAGAGGCGCAATCAAATTGCGAAAAATTATTCCTTGGATACAAAGAAAAAGTTGGAGAAATTCCAGAGATTTCATTAAAGGAAATTGTTTTTCCAGTTAAGTTTTTTTACTTGCTAAGTGCTCTGAAACTTTTCAAATCTAGCAGTGAATCTAAAAGATCTATTAAAGGAGGGGGTGTAAAAATTGATAGTCAGAAAGTAATAAATCCTGATTTAGTTTTTGATTCAAAAAATGATTTGGAAGGGAAAATTTTGCAAATTGGGAAAAAAATAATTAAGAGGTTTGAAAACTGAAAATTGATGAATAACAGATTTAATTCAGAAGATAAAATAATATTGGCAATTGATGGACTAGATGTAAGTCAAGCAAAATTACTTCTAGAAAAATGTCCCAATATTAAGTGGGTGAAAGTTGGTTTAGAGCTTTTTGTTAGGGAAGGTCCAAGAGTTATTGAAATATTTAAAAGTTTAAATAAAAAAATCTTTTTAGACTTAAAATTTCATGATATTCCAAATACTATGAGTGCATCATGTTTTCAAGTTTCACAATTAGGGGTTGATATAATTTCTATTCATGGATCAGCAGGTCTAAAAGCTCTTAAGCATTCGAAAAAAGCATCTTTAGAAGGAGCAAACTCAGTTAGTGTAAAACCACCATTAGTTGTGGGAATAACTGTTTTAACTAGCTTTTCTCTTGAAGATTTTCAAAATGATCTTGATAGAAATAATTCAATTGAAAAAAATGTATTAAGACTTGCAAAGTTGTCTTTTGATGCTGGATTAGATGGGTGTGTTTGTTCCCCTTGGGAGGTAAAAATGTTGAGATCTATTTATAAGGATAATTTTGAACTAATTACACCAGGTATCAGGTTAAAGATTGAGAATAAAGATGATCAAAGTAGAATTATGACTCCCAATGAAGCTATAGATAATGGGGCTTCTAAATTAGTCATTGGTAGATCAATATCAAAAGCTATAGATCCTAATAAAGCTCTAATAGAAATATTTAAATCTATTAATTCTGGTTAATTTTGGATTCTTCTCCCTTGAGTAATCTTGTTATGTTTGATCTATGTTTCCAGATTACTAATAATGACACAATTAAACTTATAAAAAAGTATGAGTGCATAAAATTACCGAGGTAAAAAAACATAAAAATAGGAAGTAAAATTGCGGCTGAAATACTGGATAAAGAAACAAATTTAGTTTTTGTTAGGACTATTAAAAAAATGCCAAGAGATGCTAATCCAACTTTCCAAGAAAGAGCTAGAAACATACCTAATCCGGTCGCAACAGCTTTTCCTCCTTTACCTCTAAGCCATATTGGCCAAATATGTCCTGATATAGCCGATATGCCTGCTATAACTTCTATTAATCCTTGATCAGTATAAAATTGAGCAATTTTTACTGCAATAAGGCCTTTCCCAACGTCAATAATAAATACAAAAAGTGCTGGCCATTTTCCAACATTTCTTAAGACATTTGTGGCACCTGTGGATCCAGAACCTATAGTTCTTAGATCTATATTTTTGAGATATTTCCCTATTAAAAAACCTGTCGGTAGTGATCCTAAAAGATAACTTATAAAAATTATTAAGATTTTCATACAAATTAGTTTAGTTCAAGATCATCGTAAATTTCATTATCTGAACCAGCGAATGCAAGCCACAATGGGAATTGAAGTATTGGAATTTCAACTGATGTTTCTGCTGCATCTATGATAATAAATGGTAATTCTTCATTAGCTTCTAATCTATCAGCTTTTTCGATGACACCTTCAGGTCTTTCAAAAAGAACAATCCCACTATTAGGTCCAAAGTCATCTCTTGTAAGACCAAGTGAATCTTGAAGAATCCTTCTCCATTCTCCTAACCGTTCAGGTTGCGAGGCTAAGATAAGAGTCTGAAACTGATCTCCATACAATTCTCCAAGAATAGATATTAAACCCGCAGATAAAAGAGCATTTTTCTGACGAGATCCTCTACTCTCAAGGGAACCTCTCCCACCCATATTAAAGAACCAATCATCCATTACTTCTATATCTGATAAATTAAGACTGCGTCTTAATTTCCAAGGTTCAGCATAAAAATCAGGTTGTTCTGTGAATCCTGAAAAACAGTTTTTTATAATCTTCTCATCTGGCTTAAATGTTTCAGAAAGTGCAGGAACATTTTCTTCATTGTTTGTGCTATTTTCTTCCTTTTTTGCATCAAGGGGAGATGGCTTTACGATTATTGGTTGGGATACTAATTCAAGTTTTTCAACGTTTTGTGAAAGATTCTGCAAAGCCCCAGTTAAGTAATCTTGAAACCCTTTAACTCTTTTGGCGATATTATCTGACTGTCCTTTGAAATTTGAATCAATATCTTTTTCTAATTCATCTTTTTTTGTTTCCAACTCTTTTATTTCTTTAACTAAAGAGTCTTTTTTTGAAACGAGATCTCTAAAAATTTCATTAGAAATTTCATCAAAAGATTTAGTTGATTTATCGTTTTTTGGTGCAATTTTTTTATTTTGTGTTGTGTTTTTCTTACTAAGTTGTTTGGTTTTTTCATCTGAAATTGACTTTCCTATGATTAATTCCTTCTTAGGATTATTGTTAGAAATTTCTTTATTGTCCATTTAAATAATTTTGATGATTAAGCAAATACTGAATTTTAGGAATTTTTAATTTCAAGGGAGTCAACTTTTTTTATGAGCTCATCTTTTAATTGCTTTGGATTAAATAGTATTGGTAATAAATGAGGACTGGACTTTTCTCTAAAATAAAAAATTCCTGGAATTACAGGGAAAAAGAATTTCCATGATATCCAGTTCTTGAATGGAAAAGTTCTAATCTCTTTCCCTAATTGTAAAACGATAAAATCTTCATTTGTTATTTTTATTCTTAAGGTAAATGACTGAAGTAATAAAAAAAAGCTAAAAGAAGCAAAAACTATTGTTGGAATAGAACCAATATTCAAAAATAAAAGCATAAAACTTAAAACTATTAGAATTATTGGTAATTGAAATGATGGAGATATAACTACGGGCTCTTCTTTTTTTAATTTAGTGTTAAACATAGAATTATCCAAATAAAATTTGTGTTAATAATACATCCATTAAAGATACAGTAACGAGAGTCATTACAACCGCTCCTGTTGTACTTGTTCCAACTTCTTTTGGACCACCTTTAGTGGTGAGTCCATATCCACAAGCAATAATAGAAATTATTAATCCAAATACTACAGATTTTATTAACATTGAAGTTAAGTCTGTAGTGGTTAAACTCACATTACCTGATCTTACAGATGTCCAGAAAACTATTGGAGGCACTTTATAAAAAATTGTGCTCCAAATTTGTCCACTCCATAAAGCTACAGATAAAAACAAAAGACACTGTATTGGAGACATTATTACCATAGATAGTAATCTTGGGACTACCAAATACTGGACTGGTTCGGTCCTTAACATGGTTATTGCCTCAATTTGTTCTGTAACTTTCATGGTGCCCAGTTGAGCAGCATATGCAGTAGCAACTTTCCCAGTCATTAAAGTGGCAGTTAGCAGAGGAGCCATTTCTCTTGCCATGCCTACTGCTAATAAACCTCCAATTTCACTTGAAACCCCCATACTTGTAAGTTGAGATGCAACTTGAATATTAAAAACTGTTCCTGCGGCAATCCCTGTAATTAATACAATTAATAAACTTCCAGGACCTGACTCCATGAGTTGGTCAAAAAGATCATTTTTGGAAATTTTACCTCTAAAAATAAAATTAATTGCTTGCCCGCCAATGATTAAGCTGCTTAGAAGTCTTTTAAAAAAATTAGGGTAATACATATCTTTATATTAGTTTGTAATTAATTTTTGATCCCATTTTCTCATTATTAAAAGACCAATTATTACCAATAGTGAGGGTATAAACCCAATACATAATCTAATAGTTAATTGTGCGGAATAGCATTGTTCAATAATATTTAAACTATCTTTATCAATAAAGCATGATTGATAACCAGATAAATACAACAAAAATCCTAATAATTGAACACTAAATGCGATACCAATCTTCTGAATAAGTACCATCCAAGCAGTATATAATCCTGCTGGTTTCTCTGGATCTTCGTCTATTGCATCAGGTAGTAGTGACCAAGGGATAAGAAAAGCGGTTGAAGCACCAATGCCGATAAGACAGATTATGAAAATTAAAAGAATGAAAAGAAATATGTTACCGGCATTTAAGAATAAACTATCCCCAACTCCTGAAATTTTTGATAATGAAGGTAAAAATAAAGCTGCCGTACATGAAATAATCCACATAATAGCTCCATAATTTAAAGCTGAAATCCTATTAAATTTATTTGATACTCTGGTCCATATTTGAAGACCCATTAGAGCGCTAATTTGGAAAGGTATTGGAATCCACTTCGCAATATATGTTGGTACATTCAGTACATCTTCTACATAAATTAACGCTACTGTTTGCATTAATTGTAAGGCGCACCAGAGAAGAATATAAAGCGTAATAACTTTTATAAATTTTTTATTTCTGAAGATCCTTTTAAATTGAAGCGTTATAGCTTCAACTTTTCCTGAAGGCCTTCTTGCTTTTTTTGCGAATGGAGCCAATCCCCAACAGGAAATTAATGTTGCAGCAACTGCAATACATCCACTTATTTTACCCATTAAAAAATATTCATTATTTGCTGATCCTTCAGAACCTAATACAACTCCTGCAATTATTAAACCAGTTAGTCCTGCAATTATTGAGCCAGTAAATCTAGATGCGTTTAGCCTTGTTCTTACGGCTGTTTTTTCAGAAATTTCAGTAGATAGAGCTGCAAAAGGAAGATTGATACTTGTATAAGCAGTCATCACGACTATAGATATTATGGCATAGTAGATAGTCTTGGTTAGAACTGAACCAGAGGGTGTCCACCATATTGCGGCTAAAGAGAAACCAAGAGGAACAGATGCGGCTACCATCCAAGGGATCCTAGGCCCCCATCTTGATTGGGTACGATCACTTAACCATCCAATTAAAGGATCATTTATTGCATCCCATATTTTTATTAGCATTAATAATGAACCTGCAATAATTACTGGTAAACCAGCAGAAATAAAAAATTTGAATAGAAAAAACCCAAATTGCGTCGCGACTAAACCTGTGCCTGCATCTCCAAGCCCATAAGAGAACATTAATCTCGTTGTTGAGCTAGTAATATTTTTCGAGTGTGAATTTTCCAATCTTTTTACTTTGTTGATTGTTTGATAATGTATTATTGCAACAGTAATTCTATTACTTAATGCGGGCGTGGTTTAGTGGTAAAACCTCAGCCTTCCAAGCTGAAGATGCGGGTTCGATTCCCGCCGCCCGCTTTTAGGATATATTATTTTTTGCCCCAAATACTTGTTCTGAAATTATTAATAAAGAGCTTCTACTGTTTATAGAAACAGATTTTTCATTAATAATTAAGGGCTCAAAAATCTCAGGCATGCTAGTATCAATAACTTTTAACCAATTATATTTACATTTCGGCAAAGCGAAATCGATATTTTTTGAATATGCATTTAAACCTATCCAAACCAAGGGATTAGTATTGCCTTTGTTAATGCTAAAGGCAACTGTGTGAGACCAACTACTCCAATCTGGGCTATCTAATTTTGTTCCATGCCAATGATATATTGGAATATTTTTATTGGTTTGATTGTTAGGGGAGAATGATGGATTAAAAATATTTATTAGTTTTTTCCGAATTTTAATAACATATTTAAAATATTCTAATAATTCCAAATCTTGTTGAATAGGTTCCCAATTCATCCAGCCCAATAAATTATTTTGGCACCAAGAATTATTGTTACCGCCTTGCGACCTTCCTAACTCATCACCCATAAGTATCATTGGAACACCTTTAGAGATAAGTAAACTAAGAATAAGATTTTTTTGTTGTCTTTTTCTTAAATCATTGATTAATAAGTTAGTAGTTGGTCCCTCTGTACCATGATTCCAAGAATTGTTATGGTTATCACCATCTCTATTTTGTTCCCTATTTGCAAAATTATGTTTTCTGTTAAAAGTTACTAAATCTTTCAGGGTGAATCCATCATGTGAAGTTATAAAATTTATTGATTTTGGGAAAATATTATCCTCTTTATAAATCGACGGACTACCTTTTATTTTATCGCTCATATTCCATGCGGTATCTTTATCCCCCTTCCAAAATCTACGCAAGTCATCTCTAAAATGACCATTCCAAGTAAAAGTATTCTTAGATGGGAAATCACTTAATTTATATAAACCACCGCAATCCCATGGTTCACTTATTAATTTGATATCGATAAGTTCTGGTTCACATTCTATATCTTCAAAAAGTGGAGGATTTTCTAGTGGCGAAAGATTTTCTCCTCTTGAGAGGGCAATTCCTAAATCAAATCTAAAACCATCTACGCCGAATTCACTCGCCCAACATTTTAATGATTCAATTATTAGTTTTCTCACTAATCCTCTATTTGCTGCAATAGTATTACCGCAACCAGAGACGTCCTGATAATTTTTATCTTCTCCTATAAAGTAATAAAGATTTTCATCTATACCTTTCCAAGATATTGCAGGTCCTTGAGAATCCCCCTCTGAAGTGTGATTGTATACAACATCTAAGATGACTTCAATATTTGCTTTATGACATTCCTCGACTAATCTTCTAAATTCTTCTCTATTCTTTTCTGCGGATTCATTCGAAAGATATTCAAAATGAGGGGTAAACCAATTGATTGGACTATAACCCCAAAAATTCTCTAAACCATTTGGTGCATCAGTTGGATCAAAACAAAAAATTGGAAGTAATTCAATTGTTGTGATACCTAGTTCTTTGAGGTACGGAATTTTTTTTAAAAATTTCTTGAAACAACTTTCATTTTTGTCAATTGATTCAGTGAAGGATTTGATATGAAGTTCATAAATTATTGTTTCTTCCCAAGCATGTTTCGGTCTTGGATAATCCTTAAAATTAAATAATTTTCTATCGCAAACAACGCTTTTAAGACAAGAATTAGTGTTTTCTTGCTTTTTTAATGCATTTTCTCTTTTATAACTCTCCCATCCGGTAATACCTCTTGAACATGGATCAAGTAATACTTTTTTTTCATAGTTATTATTAATTTCATTATTTTTTTGTTTCACTCTAAAAGCATAAATACAACCTTCATCTAGATTTTTTATTTCCGCATGCCAGTAAGGACCTTTATTATGAGTCTGATCTAATTTGAATATGCTTTTTGGGGAAATAGAGTCCTCTTTCTCAAACAATAAGATTTCTACATATTCTGCATTTGTGGCTATTAAGGAAAAATTAACCCCTTGTGAAGTTAGAGAACTACCTAAAGGAAATGGTTTACCTTTGTTGAGATGAATCACTTTCTCTCTATCATTGATTAGTTAAATATTGAGATAATTTATTTAAATTACTGTTATTTGAATAATAGATGCAAAATTAAAAAAAAAACTCAAATTTAAGGCTTCACTAATCAACTTTATTAGAGCTTGGAGAGTATTGATTTTCTAATTAATTACAATTTTTTCGTCCATCTGCTGAGTGCATAAAACGATTTATAGAGAAAGTTTAATAATGAGAAAACTAGATTTTTCTTGATTTCAAAATACAAATTGTGTTTTTTCATGTGATGAGAAGGAAATATATCTGAAAATTAATAAATCATAATAAATAGCTCAAATTCTTAAATTTACCCCCTCTTGACATTGTGCCCCTTTACTAAATGTAGTTAGATTTTTAGTACTAAATCCAGTGACACCAATGCTTTTTGCTGTTCTTCAAATGAAGAGGCTATTTTTTATAAATAAAAAAGCACGGCTATAAAAAATAAATAATATTGCTAAAAATGTCCTTAAAATTTGTATAAAGCTTTGCGCCGCCGGCATTTTCGGTTGCCGTATTTGTATTTGCTCCATATGATGTGAAAGTTCAAGGTTTAAAACTGATTTCAATCGTTTTTTTTAACCCTTAGCTTTAATTTAAATTTCAATGAACAAAGCTGATTTAGTAAATCTTGTTGCAGCTCGTACAGAGCTCACAAAAACTGATGTTTCTTTAGTTGTTGATGCAGCTATTGAAACTATTGTTGATTCAGTAGTGGAAGGCAAAAAAGTCTCTATACTAGGATTTGGTTCTTTTGAACCAAGAGATCGTTCTGCAAGACAGGGATTAAACCCTAAGACAGGCGAAAAAATAGCAATACCCGCTAAAAGAGTTCCAACATTCTCTGCAGGTAAACTTTTTAAGGATAGAGTTCAAGGTTAATCTTTTAAATCTTTTTCTTCCTTTAATAATAAGGTGCTCTTTTAGGGCATCTTTTTTTATCGGAATAAAATGCAATTAGCTAAATGACCAACACTCTTAACAAGGCATACAAAATTTTTAAATCTTAAGAAGTAATGAAATTTTTAACTATTTTATTCCTGAAATTTTTGTTGTTATCTAATTTTGTGATTGCTGAAACAATACCAACAAAGTCTAAGATTTTAAAACAATCTAGTGATTGTTTTAAAGATTCTCGAAACCAATTATGTAAAGAATTAGTTTCTGAAATAGAAAAACTTCAATTAGTAGTATTTGACCAAAATAGATTCAAATGTCAATCAAGTTTATTGGGGTTGCAAACGGAAATTATTGAAGCTTATTTTTTTAATAATTTCTCAAATGAGAGAATTTCATTAATGATCCCATATGTGATTAAAAATTGTTAATTATTAAAATAATTAATTTTTTTGGAATATTATAAATTTTGTTATTTAATTTGTAATGGTAAAAGGTTTTTCTGATAATGAAGTTAAGAAAAATACTCAAAATACTCAAATAAAAGAAAAAAAAGGCTTAGCTGGTTTTCTTAAAGGCAAGAAATTTACTTACACTTTGCCAGGTAAAAAACAAATAAATATTTTTGGATCAATAGTAATAGGCTTAAATATGATTTTAGTGTTGCTAGTCATCCTGTATTTAAAGAATCAAGCATTCCACGAATTTGTATTTAATGTTGGTCGTTAGCTATATTTTTTAGAATCGAAAAATTTTATTAGATGATATATTTAAATTTTAGAATATCTCATGAAGGTAGTTAATTTAGTTTCTCAAGTATTTTTTTTGTTAATAACTGTTCTATTTTTGATATATTTTCTAACAGGTTATGACTCTGCTTTTGAGGCAGACCAAAATTGTCATTCATATCTTTCAAGTTACGATAACCCCTCTGGAAATTATGGTTGTGATCATGATACTGAGACACATCAGTGGATACTTTACGAGTCCAATGAAAGTAAAGAACCAGCAAAAATTATTAAGAAATTTAGGTACAAGTTTTTATAAATCAATTTTCTTATAAAAAAACTTTGCAGATATAATAGAAATAATCGCTGTAACTGTGAAAGTAAGATATTGATATATGCTTCCTTCTAAGTAAATTTTATTTTTATAAAGAGGATAATCAATCAAGGAACCTAATGTTCCCCAAATTATTACCCATAAACATATGTATAGGATTGCTTTGAATGGATTAGATTTTCTTTCTTCCATTTTTAATTGATACCAAAAATTGAGGAAGTTACAGGCCTGCCACTAAAAACCAACTCGGTTAATATAAGCATTAAGAATCCGATCATTGCAGCTCTACCATTTACAAGTTCAGCACTGCTATTAAATCCAAAAACATTCTTTACCTCATCTCCCTGATTGTCTACCCATTTTGAGTATTCATTATCAGTTGGTGATGTATTAGTAAAATCATCATTTTGATTTTCTATTGGAGAGCCGTTTTCTTGCATAGAATCTTTATCTTTTATTCTAGTAATTTTAAAACTAATTTATTATTCAATTAAACTCGAGATTATAAAAAAAATTAAGACAAAAATTATTATCCATAAAAATTGTAATCTCAAAATTAATTGACAAATTAATTTGATTTTTTCTTCAGTGCAATTTTCTCCAGTCTCATTAATTATTGGCTTTTCAATAATTCCATTTTTATATTTACTTTTACCTCCCAATTTAATATCGGAAATATAGGCAAATATAGCTTCTGAAAGCCCAGCATTAGGCGAATCATATTTTTTACCATCAAGATAACTTTTTTTTATGATTGATCTATAATCATTAACTTTGGAGCTAATAAAAGGTAACGTGATTAAAACTAATCTTGAAGGAATAAATGTAAAAATATCTTCGATTTTTGCACTGAAAAAACCCAAATATCTAAAATAATCATATTTGTAACCTATCATTGAATCTAAAGTACTTATGGCTTTATAAGAAAAACCAAGTGATAAAGGTCCTGGTAGAAAAATTGAAAACTTCATAAAAATAATTCCAATAAAAATCCAAAATAATGGCCCAAATATTCCATCAACAGAATTTTCGGTAAGGCTTTCGGCACTTGATCTTAAAAGATGAGCTATTGAAGATTCCCTTACATCCCTACTTACTATTCTCTGTACCTTTTCTGTGATTATTCTTTTATTTTGGTTATTAATTTCCTTGCGTTCTATTAGCTCTGCAATCTCTTTCACACTTGAAATAAGTCCCTTAGTGGCAATACAACTTGAAAGTCCAAAAAAAATTAATAATCCACCAATAAAATGATTTCTTGATTGCATATAACTGAGTTCTATCAATTTTCCTAAACCAAAACTCATGCCAATAGTCGATATAGCTACGATGAAACCTCCCCAAAACAATATATTTTTATTCTCTCCAAAATTATTTATGAAGTAATCAGATATTTTTTTTATGTAAAAGCCTATTACTTGAACAGGATGGATAAAAAATCTTGGATCGCCGATCAATAAATCAAAACCAATTGATCCAAGAAATATTAAAAATAAACTTATTTCAGCCAACTGAACATCGAGCGTAGCCCTTTTCCTACTTTCTCAATTTCATGTTTTGAGTTCTCTTCTCTTAATTTTGTCATTAAGGGTTTATTTTTATCGCATTCTTCCACAAAATTCTTAGCGAAAGTTCCATCTTGAATATCTTTAAGAATTTTCTGCATTTCTTTTTTTGTATCACTATTGATAAGTCTTTTGCCGCTTACATAATCTCCATATTCTGCAGTATTGGAAATCGAATCTCTCATTTGAGATAAGCCACCCTTCACCATAAGATCAACAATTAGTTTAACTTCATGTAAACATTCGAAGTATGCAAGTTCTGGTTGATATCCTGCCTCTACAAGAGTTTCGAATCCTGATTTAACAAGTTCTGATAGTCCTCCGCATAAAACCGCTTGTTCACCAAATAAATCAGTTTCTGTTTCTTCTTTGAAATTTGTTTCAAGTATCCCAGCTCGCGTTCCTCCGATACCTTTAGCGTAAGCCATAGCCAATGATCTTGCACTTCCAGAAGAATCTTGCTCAACTGCGAACAATGCAGGAACTCCTTGACCATTTTGATATTCCCAACGAACAGTATGTCCAGGTCCTTTCGGAGCAATCATTACAACATCTACAAAACTGGGAGGTTTGATAAGTTCGAATCTAATATTAAAACCATGCGCAAAACTTAATATCTTTCCCTCTTTTAAGTTTGGTTCTATTTCTTTAAGGTAAACATCCTTCTGAAACTCATCTGGTAAGAGAATCATAATCCAGTCTGCTTTTTCGCAAGCTTCAGAAACACTAAATACTTGTAGACCATCGCTAATTGCTTTGCTTTCGGACTTGCTTCCTTTATATAATCCGACAATTACATCCAGACCACTATCTTTAAGGTTTAGGGCATGTGCATGACCTTGTGAACCATATCCAATAATTGCTATTGTTTTATTTTTTAAAAGACTTAGATCTGCATCGGCGTCGTAAAAGAGTTGAGTCATTAGTTGTAGTTTCTTTACATTTGATAATTAATATTTTAGGCATTAAATGTGTAAATAAACCAAAAAATTATTAATTTAAAAATGAAAATTAAAATATTTATTTATCAAATTCAAAGACTAACTTGCTTCGCTTGGATGTGTGATTACTCTATCAATTAGGCCATAGTTTTTTGCCTCTTCAGCACTTAGAAAATAATCTCTATCAGTATCCTTTTCAATTTTCTCAAATGATTGGCCTGTCATATCAGCCATAGACATATTTAACATATCTTTAATTCTTAAAATTTCTTTAGCTTCTATTTCAATATCACTTGCTTGGCGTTGAGATGTCCCTCCTAGGGGTTGATGAATCATTATTCTGCTATGAGGCAAGGCGACTCTTTTACCTTTTGTGCCTGCGGCCAATAGGAACGCACCCATTGAGGCTGCGAGGCCTACACAAATCGTTACCACATCACTTTTTACGTATTTGATGGTGTCGTATATAGCCAGTCCAGCAGTTACTGATCCTCCTGGGCTATTTATGTATAGATAAATAGGTTTGGAATTATCATCAGAATCTAGATAAAGCATTTGTGCAACAAGGCTATTAGCAATACCATCATTCACTTCTTGACCAAGAAAAAGAATTCTTTCAACGCCTAGTCTTGTATAAATATCAACCCATCTTTCGTATTGACTTCCAGGAAGTCTGTAAGGCACGCTTGGAGTTCCTATTGGCATGATTTTAAAGTAATTGTTTGTGAGAGTTAAATTTTATTTGGTAAATCTTTTTGATTTATAAGTATTCTATCGATAACTCCATAATCTAAGGCCTCTTGGGGGTTAAGATAACTCATTCTGTCTGAGTCTTTAGAGAGTTCCTCGATAGTTTTACCTGTATTACGAGATAGAATCTCGAGCATTGATTTTTTATTTTTCAAAACTTCTTCAGCTCTTATTTGTATATCGGTTGCTTGACCTCTTGCTCCGCTTATAGGTTGATGTAAAACAATAGAGGCATGCGGGAGAGCAGCTCTTTGCCCTTTCGTACCTGATGAAAGGATAACTGCTGCAGTTCCCATGGCTTGTCCAATACAGATTGTATGAACTGGAGGCTTAATATAACTTATAGTGTCGCAGATAGCAAAAGCTTCAGTTTCGAAACCAACTGCATCACCAGTGTACCAACTTGTTCCTGTTGAGTTTATATAAAAATAGATGGGTTTGTCTGGGTCCTCAAATTCTAGATAGAGAAGTTGAGCAATGATTAGCTCAGTGACATCCATCCCTAGTTGTCGTTTTGCATCATCATCTGAAAATAATGGTAAACCAAGATAAACTATTCTCTCTTTTAGGAGAAGAGAGGGTAGATCAGGGGGCGGGGTCCTCATAACGGTGTTTTCGCCGTAATAAGGAGCAGATACAGTCATTTGTATCACAAAATTAAAGTTGATTTGATTCTAGCTAGATTTAGCCCTGTGTCGCTGGTGATTTATAAGATTTGTTTGACTCAGGATTATTTATCAGTTTTCCAAATACCATTCTTCCCGTTGGAGTTTGTAATGCTCCTGTGATGACAATATCTAATCTGCTACCCACAAAATTCTTTGCTTCATCAATAACAACCATTGTTCCGTCATCTAAATATCCAATACCTTGCATTTTTTCTTTGCCTTCTCTTACGATTTTTATATTAAGTGATTCTCCTGGCTGTACTTCTGGCCTTAAAGCAATAACCAAATCACTCAAATTCATAACTTTTAATTCTTTAACTTCAGCAATCTGAGAGAGATTATAATCAGCCGTAATTAAAGTTCCTGTCATATCTTCAGTAATTTTCAAGAGTTTTTCATCTACACCATTACCTTCATACTTTGTTGGGTTTATTACAAGTCTTCGCCCGTATAAATCTCTTAATTCTTTTAATAATTTGAGACCTCTTCGACCTTTCGATCTTTTTTCATTACTGCTTGAGTCAGCTAAAGTTTGTAATTCATCAATTACACTTTGAGCAACAATTAATTGCCCTTCCAACAAGCCGCAACTTAATAGACCATTAATTCTGCCATCAATAATTACACTGGTATCTAAAATTTTGGGACTTGCAGCGGGGAGTATTCCTTCATTGACTAGATATGCATCAGTATTATTAGGATTGAATAATCTCAATAGTGTCCTTCCGTGGGTATCAGCCAACTTATACCCAAGTACACCAAAGAAAATGTTGCTTAATATAGCTGCTAAAGGTTTTGCAAAAAAAACTTCTCTAGGGAAAGGGATTAATAATATTGGAGCAAGTAAGAGATTCGCAACAAGTAATCCTAAAATTAATCCAACTGACCTACTTATTAATAAATCCGTAGGCATTGTTCTTATTTGATCAAGAAAAGTCTTTCTAAGTTGAAGAAATACAAAACCAGCTGCTAATCCTATAAAAAGACCTATTATGGCTAAAACAATTCTAAATCCTTCTACATTAGATACCTGTTTCAGGATGTCTACAGGCAATAAATCAACCCCAAGCCATCCTGAAGCAGCCCCAGACAATATAAATAAAATTAATACTAAGATATCTGTCATATCTATAATCTACTAGGATTTATTAATTGAGTAAATAAGGATTTTATTTTTTGCGATCCTTAATACTTTTTGGAGCTTAAAAATGTATCTAGATTATGAATAAGTTTCCAAGAAGTGCTTATGTGCATATCCCTTTTTGCCATAGAAGGTGCTTTTATTGTGATTTTGCAATTATTCCACTAGGAAACAAAGTTGAAACTTTACAAGGTTATGGCAGTAAAACCGTTAAAGAATATTTGCGCTATTTATATAAAGAAATATTGTCAATTAAGCATAAAGCACCTCTTTCGACAATTTATATTGGCGGCGGTACACCATCAATCTTGGACCCCCAACAAATTAAAGGGATAATTGATCTTTTTAAAGAAAATTATGGAGTTGACTATGGTGCTGAAATCACTATGGAGGTTGATCCAGCTAGTTTTAATCAAGATGATCTTTATGGATTCATAAATTCTGGGATAAATAGATTTAGTCTTGGAGTTCAAAGTTTTAATAATGAGATACTTCAAAATTCTGGCAGGAGGCATTTGCGAGAAGATGCTGAAAAATCTTGTTCATGGTTGAAGCAAGCATTTGATAATGGGCTTATAAAAAGTTGGAGCTTAGATTTAATTCAAAATTTGCCGCTTAGTGGATTTAAAGAATGGCAAGATGACTTAAACAAAGCAATGACGTTTTTACCACCTCATATTTCCATTTACGATTTAAATATAGAAAATGGGACTGTTTTTGAAAAATTAGTTAATTCAGGAAAATTAAAAGTTCCAAGTGATGAAGATGCTTTTAGAAATAGCAAATCAACTCATTTAATTTTAAAAAATTCAGGGTACTCAAGATATGAAATCTCAAATTATTGTCTTCCTAGGCATCAATCGAGACATAATAGAGTTTATTGGAGTGGCTTAGGCTGGTGGGGTTTTGGTCAAGGTTCCACTAGTTCACCTTGGGGGGAAAAGCTTACTAGACCAAGAGTTAGTAGGGAATATAAGGAATGGGTAATTAGGCAATATGAACTAAATTTAGATTCATCCCTCATTAATAAAGATTTTGTTTATAAAGAACTTGATGAGAAAATAATGTTGGGCTTGAGACTTAAAGAGGGTATAGATATATATGAGGTATTTAAAGAACAAAACTGGGAAAACAAAAAATGTGAGAGTAATTTAAATAAATTGCTTGAAGAATGGGAAAGATTTTTTGAATGCGGACTTTTAGTGAGAAAGGGGAATAGATTTTTTTTAACTGAGCCTAAAGGGATGGAGCTAAGCAATCAAATTCTTATTTCCATGTTTAAGTGGTGGGAAGACATTAATTAAGTCTTTCAGAATCTACCCATTTTTTTAATTTTTCCTTGAACAAATTCTTCCCTTGAATAATCGGTTGGCAAAATGGTGGTTGATCATCATTAAGGCCTAATAAATCTGCAGTAACTCTTACTTGGCCATCGCAATCATTACCTGCTCCGATGCCTATTGTGGGAATTGTTAAGTTTTTTTGTATTTCTTTTGCAAGCAACTCAGGAATATGTTCAAGAACTATTGAAAAGCACCCTAATTTCTCAAGAATAGAGGCTTCTTTCTTTATTTTTTCTTGGCTTTCTAGGCTTTCACCTTGTTTTTTTAATCCTAGATTTAAGTAGCTTTGCGGTGTGAGACCTATATGACCCATAACAGGGATTCCCATTCTTATTAATCTAGAAATAACTTTTTGTATTTCTGGTTCGGCCCCTTCTACCTTTACGGCTTTCGCATAAGTGCTTTGAATTATTCTCCCTGCATACTCCACAGCTTTATCTTCTCCACATTGATAAGTCAGAAAAGGCATGTCGGCAACAACTAAAGGTTGTTCTTCAATACTCTTTTTAAACCCTCTTGAAACAGCATTAGTGTGATAAATAATGTTTTCTAAAGTTAGTGGTAATGTGGATTTGTATCCCAAACAAACCATTGCTAAGGAATCTCCGACTAAGACAAGATCTACATTAGCTTGTTCTGCAATAGATCCTGAGATGGAGTCCCAAGCTGTTAATGCAATAATTTTTTGAGATTTTTCTTTATATTTAACGAGTTCTGAAGGTAACATAAGAATTTTATGTATCTTTTTTAATCAAGAATTGCTAAAATATCAATGACTCGGCCTTTCGCGGTTTTAACGCCTAAACCTGGTCAGGACCGGAAGGTAGCAGCCACAAGGGATGCTTGAGGCAGGCGAGATAACCGAGTCACTCTATTTTACCTTTTAATCTATATCTTTTTTATTTTGCCTTAACCTTAAAAATTCTGGAATATTTGCTCCTGTATCTTTATTGTCAGAAACACCATAAAAAGATTGATTAGATAATCTGTTTTTAATTCTTTGTTGCTTCAATGGCTGGTTTGTATCAAAACCTGTTGCGATGACTGTAACTTGTATCTCACCCTCCATATCTTCATTAACCGCTTGACCAACGATAATATTTGCATCCTGATCTACAACATCGCTAATAACCTCTCCAACTGAGTTCACATCATCTAGAGTTAAATCTCTTCCTCCAGTTATATTTACAAGGCAACCTTTAGCACCATCAATTCTTCCCGCTTCAAGTAATGGGCTATTAATTGCAGCTTGAGCAGCCTCTATAGCTCTAGATCGACCAGATCCAATACCTACGCCAAGAAGGGCAGTGCCAGCTTCAGTCATAACTGATCTCACATCAGCAAAATCAAGATTAACCTCACCAGGGCGGGTAATTACTTCACTTATACCTTGCACTCCCATTCTTAATACATCATCCGCATTCATAAAAGCTTCTTGGATAGAAGCACCTGCAGAAACTTCTTTTAACCTATCATTTGGTATGACAATAAGGGTATCAACGTTTTCAGCCAATCTCGCAATTCCTTCTTCTGCTTGACGCATTCTCCTTTTGCCTTCGAAAGAAAAAGGTTTAGTTACTATCCCAATTGTTAATGCACCGCTTTGCTTTGCCACTTCAGCAACTACTGGAGCTGCTCCTGTGCCGGTACCTCCACCCATTCCTGCTGCTATAAAAACTAAGTCAGAGCCTTCAAGTGACTGTTGAAGTTCATCTCTAGATTCTTCTGCTGCCTTTTGACCGATACTTGGATTACCTCCCGCTCCAAGACCTCTCGTTAAGTTCTGACCTAATTGAACCCTGCGCTCTGCAGAGGACTGCAGTAATGCTTGGGCATCAGTATTAAGAACTCTGAATGAAACTCCTTCAAGTTCACTATCAATCATTCTGTTTACAGCATTACTTCCACCACCGCCAACGCCAATTACTTCAATTTTGGCATTCTGACTTGGAAGGATGTTTGTTGATTGATCAAAGTTTGGATTGTTACCGAAGCTCATCTCTTAATAAGGATCTAATACTAGTATTGGGTGCATTATGAACTTACAAAGCTCATCTGTAGGAATTTGTTGAGGAAAATCCTTAAAATATTTACTTAATAAAAATTTTGTTTTAAATGCTAAACCCTTATCAACACTACATTAATTAAAAAAAAATATTTGAAATCTCATCTCAAATATTAGGGTTTGAACACTTTTATTTTTGGTTTATTTGGATCAGTAAGATCAATATTATCTATTTTTTTAGAAAAGGTATTTTTCACAAATTCATTTTTAAGGTTATTGATAATTTGTAATTGATGGTTGATTAAATTCGGATTAAATCCTAACAATATTGTTTTTAAATCTTTTTCCTCAATAGATAAAAATCCATTTGGAGAGAAAGTTATCTTAACTATATTTAATTTATAATTGTCTTGGGCTATTAAAATTTCAGATATTGTCTTTTTAAATTTTTCTTTCCATCCAAAAACTTGAAGGTTTAATTTGTTTAAATTTTTTTCGTCTGCATTTTTTCTATCAATAAAAATCCCATCTTTATCAATAAAGCCTAAAATTTTTTCGTTATTTAATATTTTTTCGCCGTAAGCTATTGGAGTCCTAGTTTTAATTTTGACTTTCAAACCAAAAGGAAATAATTCTCTATTTACCGAAACATTCTTGAGTGATAAATTTTGTTTTAACTCATTTTCTAAAAGCTTAGTTTCAATAAGAATTAATCGGATTGGAAATTTTAAGGATGAATTTTTTACCAAATCATTTTGTGAGAATAATTCGCTTCCATAAATTCTAATGTCCTGATTATTTACCTTTTTAAATGTTTTTAGTGTTAACAAGCTTGTTGAAAATAAAATTAGTAGTAAAAAGCTTCTTTTGTTAATTATTTTCTCGTTTTTCACAAATCACATCGAGCTTTTTCCATCAATTGCTCCATCCATTCTCTAGCCTGGTCTGCATCTGAAAATGGCACATCCATTTCTTTCCCATCACCAACTAATCTCAACCTGCACTTTCCTTGAGATTCATTTGTAAGGGGAGCTTCTCCTGAGGTAAGAGCCATTAATTCAACTAATTCTAATCTCTTGATTGTGAAACTATCTTTTTCTTCAAATGTACCAGCTTCAAATGCGCTCCACTTTAATTCTCCATCTTTTAAGGACGCTGCACCTGAACTATCTAACTTACAAAGTTCAGAACCATTTGCCCAGCTCCTAAAAAGATTTTGCCTTCTTCTTTCTAACCAACCTAGAGCAGTTAGTAATATAAAGATAAAAAGCAATGGTAACCAAAGTAGTCCATGCAACATTTGATTTAAATTATAAATCTAGAGATATATCTATCAGTTTAGCCACAAGTTGTTCAATATTTAAACCTGAAGCTTTCCAAAGCATTGGAAACATACTTTTTTTGGTGAAACCTGGAATTGTATTTATTTCATTTAACAATATTTTATTTGAAGATTTTTCTAAAAAGAAATCGACTCTAGCAAAACCAAAAATATTTAGTGCTCTACAACTTTGGATAGCAATTTCTTTGATTTGCTTGGTTATTTTTGCATCTATTTCGGCTGGTATAGATATATTATTATTATTTGAGTTATATTTCGAATCGTAATCATACCAATCACTTTCGTAAGTTACTTCTCCTATCTCAGAGGTTAATAGTTTCGAATTCCCAATTATTCCGCATTCAATTTCTCTTACTTCAAGGCCTTCCTCCACTAAAAACCTTGGATCTATTTCCCAAGCTTTTTCTATGGCATGCAATATTTCTGATTCATTTATGACTTTAGAGATACCAAGAGATGATCCAGAGTTAGATGGTTTAACAAAAACAGGAAAATTTAAATTTTTTACAATCTCACTAATTAGTCTGTTTTTTACTTTTATATCATTGAGATCTTCATTTTGAAAAGCAAGATACTTAACTTGTGGGATTTTGAGATTTGAGAAAATTGTTTTCATCATTATTTTATCCATCCCTATTGCAGAACCTAAAATTCCACATCCGACTAAAGGTTTTTTAGTGAATTTAATTAAGCCATGAATTGATCCGTCTTCACCATTAAATCCATGCAGAAGAGGAAACCACACATCAATATATTGAAAGTCAATTCCGTCTAAGAAGTTTATCTTTCCTTGATTAGACTTTTTTATATTATTGTGATCAATTTGATCAAGTAGGATTTTTTCTGATAAATCACTATCAATCCACTCTCCATATTTATTTATGTAAAATGCCTTAATTTTATAACGTTGTTTGTTTATTTCTGAATTAAAGGCTTCAAAAACTGTTTTTGCAGAGGATATCGATACTTCATGTTCATTGGAATACCCACCAAATATTAACCCAATACATCTTTTCTTTTCCTCAATCATTTAGAAAAACTATAAGCAAAGTTCACCTGTTAAAGAAAAAGGCCTTGCTTCATTAATTCTGACGTCTATCTCATCTCCTAATGAAAAGTCAAATTTGGTGTTTTTGGGAATTCCTACGAAAGTTAATCTATTTGTCCTTGTTCTGCCCATAATTTGCGAAGAATTTTTTGGATTTAAACCCTCAATTAAAACTCTTTCAATATTATTAATGTATCTTTGGTTTCTGCTCTTAGCAGTTCTCTCGACCAAAGTATTAATTTCCTGCAATCTTTCTTTTTTTACTTCTTCTGGAAGTTGATTCGACCAAACTGCTGCAGGCGTATTTGGTCTTGGGGAGTATGCTGCAGTATTAACTTGATCAAAGCCAATATCTGATATAAGTTTCAATGTATCTTGATATTGTTGTTCGGTTTCACCTGGGAAAGCAACTATAGCGTCCGCTGTTATTGATGCATCTGGCATTAATGATCTTATATTCTCAATTATATTTTTATACTTTTTGATAGTATATCCTCTAGACATCCGTTTTAAGATTTCGTCATTTCCACTTTGGAAGGGAATATGGAAATGTTCACAGACTTTATCAAGTTCATAACAAGCTTGAATCAATCTTTTTGAAAAATACCTTGGATGGCTAGTAGCAAATCTAATTCTACTAATCCCATTAACATCATGAATGTAATATAAAAGGTCAGTTAGAGTATTTTCTTTTCTCCCCTCTTTTGTTGTCCCAGGAAGATCTCTTCCATAAGCATCAATATTCTGCCCCAAAAGAGTAATTTCTTTAAAATTATCATCCGCTAATTTTTGAATCTCACTTTTTATAGCACTTGGATATCTTGATTGCTCTTTCCCTCTGACAGAGGGAACTACACAATATGAACATCTTTCATTACATCCATAAATAATATTAACCCATCCACAAATAGAGCTTTCTCTTCTGGCATTTGTTATATCTTCAGAAATGAAGGTTTCTTCAGTGGCAGCAACTTGATTTCCTAAATCAACTTTTCCCAGAAGATTCTCAAGGTTGTTTACGTGTTGAGGCCCCATTACTAGATCAAGTTCTGGGACTCTTCTTAGTAAGGACTCTCCCTCTTGCTGAGCAAGGCAACCTGCTACAACAAGTTTTAGATTGGGCATTTTGTGCTTTCTTTTTGCTTGTCTTCCTAGAAAGCTATAAACTTTTTGCTCAGCATTATCTCTGATAGTGCATGTGTTGTACAAGACCAAATCGGCATTTAATTCATTATCTGCTCTGGTATATCCCATTTTCTCTAATGTCCCAGCCATTCTCTCAGAATCAGCCTTGTTCATTTGACATCCAAATGTAGTTATCCAATAACTGCCTGTAGTTGAATTCCTTTGAAATTTTTTTTCGTCTAGGTTTGTTTTTGTTAGCACTTTGCTAGGAATTTTTTATGATTTTTTAATTCAAAATTACAAGTTAAATAATTTTGCTGCAATTTTTTTTGAGGGCGAGCGAGGGGATTCGAACCCCCGAATAGCGGCGCCACAAGCCGCTGCCTTAACCACTTGGCGACGCCCGCCTCACATTTATAAATTTAACAACTCAAGGGTAATTTTTCATAGTTATTTTATTCTTTTAGCGAAATTTGAATTATTTACTAATTCAGTATAGTTTTCTTATGATTTAAAATAAAAGAAAATTTAAAAATTTGAGTAATTCCGGCACAGCTGAGGTTCTTATTCCCAGAAGCCTTTGTTTAATAGAAGATATTGATAACCTCATTATTGATGTAGAGGATTTATGTTCAGTTTCCATTAGTTGGGATGATGGATTTGTTACTGAGTTAAAGCCTTTAAAAAATAAAGTTACAAAACCAAGAAACATTTTATTCCCAAGATTTGTCGAAACGCATTCGCATTTTGATAAATCTTTTACATGGGAGGATTTTCCTAACCTGGAATCAAACTATGGAGGAGCATTATCAATAAATCTTGAAGAACATAAAACTAGAACTACAGATAAGGTTCTAGAGAGAGTTGAGAAGTCATTAAAACTTGCTATAAAAAATGGATACCGAGCTATTAGAAGTCATATTGATACATACAAAAGTCAATCAATTAATATTTGGATTGAACTTTTCAAATTACAGAAAAAATTTTCATCTGAGTTGACTTTGCAATACGTTGCTCTAGCCCCATTGGAATTTTGGGATACTTCTAATGGAGAAGAGTTGGCAAAAATATTTTCCTCTTTTGGAGGCATTTTAGGAGGTGTTATTGTCCCCCCTTTCAATAAAAAAGATACAAGCAAATTTCTCGCAAAGATGCTTCTTCTAGCGAGTAAATATAAATTAGAAATTGATTTGCATATAGATGAATCGATCATTGAGCCTGGGGCCGGAATAAAAGTTTTATTGGAGACAATCGAAAATTTAAAGATTAATAATATTCCAATTACCTGTAGTCATTCGAGTAGTCTTATTTCTTTAAGTCAAAGAGAGATTTTAAATTTAGGAGAAAAAATGGCTGAGAAAAATATCAAAGTTATTGCTTTACCTCTAACAAATTTTTGGCTGCTCAATCGAAGTAATAAAACTACTTCATTAAAAAGACCAGTTGCGCCAATAAAGCAATTACAAAAAGCACACGTGGATGTATCTATAGGTAGTGATAACGTTCAAGATCCCTGGTTCCCATTTGGTAATTTTGATCCTTTTTATATGTTGTCTTGCTCAATACCTATGCTTCAAATAAATCCCTGGGAGAGAATGACTCTATCTTCTATTTTTTTAGCTCCAAGCAGATTATTAAACTTAAAATGGGATGGTTTAATTAAAAAGGGTTGCCCTGCTGACTTTGTAATTTTAGATGCACAAAGATGGGCAGATGTTTTTTCGAGTACCTTAAAGAGAAAAGTGTATATAAAAGGCGATTTATATTGCTAATTGGCTAATTTATATAAAACATAATAAAAATTCTATTAATGACATCAAATAATTTTAAATTTATAGACAGATTTAGGGAAGTCAAAAATTTAGAGATTATTGAAAGCCAATCTGACATAAAAAGACTTTCAAAAGATTTTTATAACTACTCTCCAATCCTTACTGAAAAATTAGACGGATGTATTGCTGATTTGGTGGTAAGACCTAGTGATCACAAAGCGGTAAAGGAAGTTGCAGAAATTTGTTGGGATTTTTCTATCCCACTTACTTTAAGGGGTTCAGGTACAGGTAATTATGGACAAGCTGTCCCATTGTTTAAAGGAGTTGTAATGCAGATGAGTAACTTAAATAAGTTAGAAGAATTTGATCCGGATACAGGTTTTGTAAAAGTACAGTCTGGCTGCGTGATGGGAGATTTGAATAAACAATTAGAGAAATATGGGAGGGAATTAAGGTTACTTCCTAGTACTTGGAAAACTGCAACAATTGGAGGTTTTATTGCAGGTGGATCAGGAGGTATTGGGTCCATTAGGTGGGGATTTTTAAGAGATCCAGGAAATCTTATTGGTTTAGAGGCAGTAACGATGAATGAAAAACCTGTATTATTAAAATTTGATGCTCAAGAATCTGAACCTCTTAATCATGCTTATGGGACTAATGGAATAATTACTTCTTTATCACTTGCTACTGATATAAAACGTAAGTGGTATTCAATAATTATCGACTGTATTGAATTTGAAAAAACAATAGAAATATTAAAAAATCTTACGAGCGCAGCAATTGATCTGAAACTGGGAGCAATTCTTGAAGAAGAAATTGTAGATCAAATGCCAAATTGGTTTAAAAGTAATTCTAGAAGTCACAAGATATTAATTCAATCTACTCTTGGAGGAACAAAAACCATCAAGCTAATTTGTAAAAAATTTAAAGTTGAATCTACCTTCCTTGGGGAAGAAGAAAAACTCGTTAATGGAATTTCTGAAGTCGTATGGAATCATACAACTCTTCATATGAGGTCTAGGGATAAGAATTGGACGTATTTACAAATGCTTTTGCCACTTTCTAATGAAATAGAATTGATTAATTTTATGAAAAAAAAATGGGGTAGGAAAGTTCTTTGGCATTTAGAGGCAGTTTCTCAACAAGGATCACCCCGATTAGCTGCTTTGCCTGTATTAAAGTGGAATGGGATAGATGAATTAAATGAAATAATGGAAGATTGTAAGAAACTTGGTGCGTTTATTTTTAATCCCCATGTTCTAACTGTCGAAGGCGGAGGCCTAGGAGTAGTTGACGCAGATCAAGTAAAAGCGAAATTGAAATTTGATCCTAAAGGTTTATTAAATCCAGGAAAATTAGAAGGTTGGGAAGTAAAGGAACAATTTAATATTTAACATTTCTGTTTTTTTGCATATTTAATAAATTCAGCAACTAAAAAAATAGAACCTGCTAGGACAGGATGATTAGGTGGCCATTTTTCTAGGGAAAATAAATACTCAATAGCAAGTTCAAATGTTTTAAATTCAATTGTTTTTTGAAAGTCAATTTCTTTAATCTGAGAGAGTTCGTTTAATTTCCAACTAGGTTGGTTTGGAACTGGCACAAGCAATAAGTGATCATTTTTCTTTAGAAGTGTTTTTAATATTGCGTAAATGTCTTTTTGTCTTTGGACACCTAAAATCCAATAAATTCCTTTATCTTCATTCTCCCAATTGCTTCGCTCTTTACTAAGTGCTTTTGCAGCAGGATAATTATGCGCACAATCCACAAGAATTTCTTTATTGAAATAATTTATTATTTCTAGCCTTCCGTTCCAGGCTGTCTTTTTAAGACCTTCATATATGTATTTTTCTTTAATATTAAATCCCAAATTATTAAGCGCTTCAATTGCTCCAACAGCTACTGAAGCATTTTGCTTTTGGAAAATTCCTTTTAATCCAAGCTCATAGCTGTTTGAAATTGCATCTTTCCAGATAATTTCTGCTCCAACCTCTTTAACTTTATTGGTTATTAAATTTTTAACTTGACTATTTTGGTCGCATGAGATGACAATTGAGTTTTTTTCGATAACTGCTAATTTTTCTTTGGCAATTTTTTCAATCGTATCTCCAAGAAATTCTTTATGGTCTAAGCCAATATTTCCAATAGCAATTATTGGTCTAGATTTATGGGCAGTTGTTGCATCTAATCTTCCCCCTAAGCCAGCTTCAAGAATGAGCAATTCAACTTTTTTACTTTCAAAAAAATTTAGTGCGCAGCAAATTATTTTTTCAAAAGGAGTTAATTCAAATGTTGAAAAATTTTTTTCTATAAATCTATAGATTTTTTCAAAATCAGTTTTGTTAATATTTTTTTTATTAACTCTAATCCTCTCGCATATGTCAAAAAGATGAGGAGATGTCGTTACACCAAAATTACATTTAGCTTCAAAAAGTATACTTTCTAAATATGCCGCGATTGATCCTTTCCCATTGGTTCCAATAATTTGAATAGCAGGGATATTTTCGCATGGATTACCAAGTTCTTGAAGTGCTTTTTTAATTCTTGATAAACCTAACTTGATATTATCCCTCTCATATTTAGGTGATAATAATTCAAAAATTTTTAAATTTGCATTTTTCAAAATTTAAATAGCTATAACTCTTCAAAAATTGAATTTAGCTTATCCAAAAGAATATTAATTTCTCTTCGAGATATAACTAATGGTGGGACAATCCTTACAACGTTTCCTCCTGCAGGAACTACCAGTAATCCTTTATCAAAAGCTTTTAATGTAATTTTTTTTGCATCAGCATAATCTTCATTGATTACAAGACCTTGTATTAAACCTAAACCTCTTTTTCCGCTGATAATATTTGGAAATTTTTTTGTCAACTCTTCAAAACCAGCACTTAATTGTTCCCCTCTTAAATAAACGTTATTGACAAGATTTCTTCTATTTATTTCTTCTAAAACAGTTAAGGCAGCTTTACAAGCGAATGGGTTTCCTCCAAAAGTACTTGCATGATCTCCTAGAGAAAATATGTTGGCTTTTTCTTTTACCAATAATGCTCCAATTGCATGACCTCCTCCTAATCCTTTAGCAAGCGTGAATCCATCAGGTTCAATTCCTAAATTCTCATAACCCCACATTTTTCCAGTTCGACCTACCCCACTTTGGACCTCATCTAAAATGAGAAGAGAATTAGATTTATCACATATATCTCTTAGGCTTTTGAAAAATATTTTACTTCCAGGAATTACGCCACCTTCTCCTTGTATTGGTTCAACTAAAACGCCTGAAATTTTTTGATTATTATTTTCACACTCTTCAAATAATTTTTTTACCGAATCAAAATTGTTAAATTTAAAAAATTTGAACCCTTGAATCAATGGTTCGAAGCCTTTTTGATATTTGGGCTGTCCAGTAGCACTTAATGCTGCCAGCGTCCTGCCGTGAAAACTAGATTCTGCTGCAAGAATAATTGATTCTTTATTTTTATTTATTGTATTACCATATTTTTTAATTAATTTAATTGCTGATTCATTTGCTTCCGCACCACTGTTGCAGAAGAAGACACTTTTGGCACAACTCATATTCGTTAAAGTTCTGCTTAATTGTTCTTGTTCTTCAATGTTGTAGAGATTGGAAATGTGCTGGATCTTTCTTAGTTGAGTTGATAGTCTTCTTCTTAAAACTCGATCGCTATGTCCAAGACTACAAGTTGCTATGCCAGCGACTGCATCAAGATACTTTTTACCTGTTTTGTCCCATAGCCAACAACCTTTTCCTTTTTTGAAAGATATATCGAATCTACTATAGGTATTCATCAAAGTGGGAGCGGTCGGACTTGAACCGACATACCCGAAGGTGCCGCATTTTGAGTGCGGTGCGTCTACCAATTCCACCACGCTCCCAAGGCTTTTGCAAAAATGAACTTTTTTATTATAACAAAAATCAACTTATTGACTATTGTTTTGGTCAATAAACAGTAATCAAGATAACGATTGTTAATAGCTACTCTTTTCGTTAAAAACGTAGAATTATATTCATTGAATTTGCTGATAATAAAAAAGATTTAAATGCATACTTTAACATATATGTTACAATTATGTAGCAAATATCAAATTAAAAATCTATTTTCGCGAATAAAGCTTCACATTCAGTAATATTATGTTATATTTAAAGAAAAAATTTACAATGTCCAAAACTAAAGCAAAAAAATTATCTTTAAAGTTTGTACCTTATTTTTTCGTCGCCATAACGATTTTTACAGCATTTGGATCTAACAACGGGACCTGGGCATGAATCAATCTAAGTTTGACGGTTTGAATAAAATATGGTCTAACCGTTTTTTGGTTTTATTTTTATTATTTTTAGGTTGTATTTCACTTATTAATATTGCTTACGTTTAAATAGTTAATAATCCACATATTTTTTGCAATTTAGGCTACTTTAAATCGAGGAATATCTGCAGGGTCTGAACTTGTTTTAAATTCCTTATTTGTCGAAGTACTTTTGTTAAACTGTCTGGTTATTTTTATACCCAATATTTTTAGTTTTGATTCAAAATTTTCATAACCTCTATCTAGATGCTCTAAACCATAGATCCTGCTATTACCTTTTGCTATTATCCCAGCAATTATTAATGCAGCTGATGACCTTAAATCTGAGGCAAGTAAATCCATGCCCTTAATTGTTTTTACACCTTTGATAAAAGCTACGTTTTTGTCCAACTTTATATTTGCACCCATTTTATTAAGTAGATGAACATGATTCATTCTGTTTTCAAAAATTGTTTCAGTTATTTTTGATTCACCATTAGCTATTGTCATTAGAGCTGTAAATGGTGCTTGTAAATCAGTTGGGAAACCTGGGAAAGGTGCAGTATTTATATTTACTGCCTTAAGCTCTCTAGGATTTATTGTGATTGAATTACCTTTAATGGTAATTTTACTCCCGCTTTTTCGAAGCTTATTAGTTACTGCTTCAAGATGATTAGGAATCACAGGAGAAATTGTTATTGAGGAGGAGGTTGCCGCAGCAGCTATTAAAAAAGTTCCAGCTTCTATTCGATCTGGTATTACTTTATGAATACAACCACCAAGTTTATTAACACCATCAATAATTATTTTTTCTTTACCAGAGTCGTAAATTTTTGCACCCATTGTATTAAGCATTTGGCATAAATCTTGAACTTCAGGTTCTCTTGCAGCATTTTCAATGGTCGTTCTTCCTTCTGCTAATGATGCTGCCATTATTAAAGTTTCAGTTGCGCCTACGCTTGGGCATTTTAGTTTGATATGAGTACCAATTAATCTACTTTTCTTTCCTTTTATTTTTGCTTTGACAATTCCTTCTTCAATAAGAATTTCCGCTCCTAATGCTCTAAGCCCGTCAATGTGCTCATCAATTGGCCTTGAACCAATATTGCACCCACCAGGCATAGGAACTTTAGCCTCTCCAAATTTGCTTAATAGTGGACCTATACAAAAGAAACTAGCTCTTAATCCATTAACAAGCTCATTTGGAAGTTCTTTAATAGAAATATTTTTTGAATCTATTTCTAAAGTATTGTTTTTTTCTTTTAAATTAACGCCTAAATTCTTGAGAATATTACCCATTTTTTCAATATCAGTAAGACGAGGAACATTCTGAAGAACTATTTTTTCATTAGTTAGTAATGATGCAGCCAGCAAAACTAAGGCCGAATTCTTCGCACCACTTATTTCAACGAACCCATTTAATTTGCCTTGGCCAAAAATCTTTAAATTTTGTGATTTAAGATATGACTTCTTTTTGCTTACGCAAATCATTAAAAATTAATTTATTAGATTCATGATGACAAACGAAAATTAGTAAGTCCACCCTATGTAACGTCTTGAAAATTAATTAAAAGTGAAAATGTATTTTTTTGATTTCTTTGGAAATAAAAATTTAAAAATTATTGATCAAAATATTTATGTAATTAAAATATAGTTGAATACGAATCTTTCAAATTACTCATAGAAAATACTTTTTTAAAAATAACTAGTAAAAACAATAATCTAGTTAAAATTTTTAGATCATTTAAGAGCGGATCCTCTAGCAAAGACAAAGATCTTTTTTGTATAGAGGGGACTCATCTTATTGAGGAATTATTGAAGTCTGGAAATTCCCCCTGCAAAATTTTAGTTACTGAAAAATGGCTCAAAAAAAACCAAAACCTTAGTTCACAGTTTGATCAATCACTAATAAACTTGGTATCTGAAGAGGTTTTAGCTTCTGCGATTACAACTGTTAATCCAGATGGCATCGCAGCATTAGTAGAAATTTCATCAATACCTAATTATCAATTCAATAGTCAAGATAATTTTGTTCTAGTTCTCGATAGGATTCAAGACCCTGGGAATATGGGTAATCTTTTTAGAACTGCTCTAGCTGCTGGAGTTAATGCAATTTTTTTAGCTGGAGGTGCACACCCATTAAGCCAAAAGGTGTTAAGAGCATCAACTGGTGCAGTCTTTCACCTCCCATTTCAAAGATATGAGGGTACTGAAGAAGAAATAATAAATTCTTTATTAAAGTCTTTATCTGAATTATCGAATTTAGGATTTAAGATTTTTTCTACTAGTAGCTATAGTAAAAGTTCAAAAAAAACTTCAAAACCCTACTGGGAAATTGATTGGACTAAGTCTACGGTCTTAATCTTGGGTAATGAGGGGCAAGGTATTCATAAAAAAATTAAAGAAGCTTTTTATGAAACAATTACAATTCCGCATAGTGAGCTTGTAGAATCATTGAATGTGGCTTGCGTTGCAGTTCCTTTATTACTTGAACGAAAAAGAGCCGCATACACCTCTAATACGTAGATAAAGTGACTGATTCAAGTTTTGATTTTGATTTAATCGTTATAGGAGCAGGATATGGAGGTTTTGATGCCGCCAAACATGCTGCCGGTAAAGGACTTAAAGTTGCAATAGTAGAATCTTCTGATATGGGCGGCACTTGTGTTAACAAGGGTTGTGTGCCCTCAAAAGCTCTTTTGGCTGCTAGTGGAAAAGTCAGAGAAATAGCTGATTATGAACATTTAGCTAAACTTGGTATTCATGCTGCCCCAGTAAGATTTGAGAGGTCAAAGATTGCAGATCATGCCAATAATTTAGTTTTAAATGTTAGAGAAAATTTAACAAAAACTCTCAAAAGGAGTGGAGTTGAAATTATTTTGGGTATTGGCAGAATTGAAGGAAATCAAAAAGTAGGTGTAAGAGATAAAAACGGTATTGATAAAATTTTCACTTGTAAGAATATTGTTATAGCAACTGGTTCTTCTCCTTTTGTGCCCCGTGGAATAACTTTGGATAATAGGACTGTATTTACTAGTGATGACGCGGTCAAACTTGAATGGCTTCCAAGATGGATAGCTATTATTGGAAGCGGATATATAGGATTAGAATTTGCTGATGTTTATACGGCGCTAGGTTGTGAAGTTACCATGATCGAGGCTTTGGAAAATATTATGCCAACATTTGATCCAGATATTACAAAAATTGCCAAGAAGAATCTTATTCAATCAAGAGATATTGATACAAAATCAAATGTCTTTGCGACAAAAATAACACCTGGCTGTCCTGTAAAAATAGAACTGACAGATGCAAAATCTAAAGAAGTTCTAGAAACTTTAGAAGTTGACGCTGTTCTAGTCGCAACAGGCAGAAGTCCTAATAGTGATAAATTAAATCTTGAGTCGGTTGGGATTGAAACAGTAAAGGGCTTCATTCCTATTGATGATCAAATGAGAGTTAAAAATGGTGATGAAATAATACCTAATATTTGGGCTGTTGGAGATGTAACAGGCAAACTAATGCTTGCCCATACAGCCGCAGCCCAAGGGACTATTGCGGTTGATAATATTTGCGGTGGTAACGTCGAAATTAACTATAAAAGTATCCCTGCAGCAACCTTTACTCACCCTGAGATAAGTTCAGTTGGACTCTCTGAGGCTGAAGCTAAAGAGTTATCGGTAAAAGAAAATTTCCCTTTGGGAGTTGTCAAAAGTTTCTTCAAAGCCAATTCAAAAGCATTGGCAGAATTGGAGAGTGATGGATTGCTCAAGTTGATTTTCAATAAAGATAATGGGAAAGTATTAGGTGCTCATATTTTTGGGTTACATGCAGCTGATTTAATTCAAGAAATTTCGAACGCTATTTCAAGGAACCAAGATGTAATTGAATTATCTAAAGAAGTTCATACTCATCCCACTCTTAGTGAAGTAGTTGAGGTCGCATATAAACAAGCGGCTTCTCAAATAAAGTAATATCTAAAATTAATGGAGATAAGACGCAGGCCACCAAATCCAACAGTAAGGGTAGAAAATTTAGAATATGCTGTACCTCATAGAGAAGCACAACCAAAAAATATTCTGGAAGAAATTGTATGGCACAAGGACATTGAAATTAAGAATTTTAAAAAAATAGTCTCTTTAGAAGATCTCATCAAAAAGATTGAAAACCTTTCCGCTCCAAAGGATTTTTATAAAAATATCTTGGATTCAAAAATAAAACCAGGAGTAATTGCTGAAATAAAAAAAGCTAGTCCGAGTAAAGGAGTTATTAGAAAAGATTTTAACCCTGCAGACATAGCAATTTGTTATGAAGAATTAGGTGCATCATGTATCTCAGTACTTACCGATAAAAGGTTTTTTCAAGGTAGTTATGAAATTCTCGAAACTGTAAGGAAATCAACTAATCTCCCTCTACTCTGCAAAGATTTTATTATTTCTGCTTACCAGATTTATAAAGCAAGGGTATCTGGTGCTGATGCAATATTATTAATCGCTGCGATTTTAAGTGATGACGATTTAATTTATTTAAAGAAAATAGCTGATAATTTAAAGATGAGCGTGCTTGTTGAAGTCCATAACTCTAATGAATTAGAAAGGATTCTAAAGTTAAAATCTTTTAATTTGATTGGAATAAATAATAGGGACTTAAAGACTTTTAAAACAGATTTAAAAACATCAATAGAATTGATGCATAAATATTCAGATATATTTTTAAAACAAAATATTATTTCCATAAGTGAATCTGGGATTAATTGTGCCGAAGATTTAGAATCGCTTAGATCTATTGGAATCAAGGGAGTATTAATTGGTGAAACTTTTATGAGAGAAACTGATATTGAACAATCGTTCAATAAATTATTTAACTCAATTTAATTTTGATTCCAAATTGTGCTATAAAATTGAATAAAAATAGTTGTTCTGAATATATATGCAAGCTGTAATTTTAACAGGTATAGTTGCAGGATTTGTACATGTAGTTAGTGGTGCTGATCATCTAATTGCAATGGCACCAGCAGCGATTAATAATCCCCAAAAAGCTCTTAAAAATAGTTTCTCATGGGGCTTGGGACACTCTTCAGGTGTCCTCTTGTTAGCTTTTCTAGCGATTTTTATTAAGGATATTGCGCAATTAAACAAAATTTCTAATATTGCCGAATTCCTAGTTGGAATTTCTCTTCTAATTGTTGGAGTATTTGCTGTAAAAAATTCTTTTCAATTAAGTATCCACTCTCATTCCCATAAGCATGAGAATGGAATTGCCCATCGTCACTTTCACTTTCATGTTAAGGAACAAAAAAATAATAATAAGCACTCACATGCTTTGACTGGTTTAGGCTTGCTACACGGTGTAGCTGGAGGTTCACATTTTCTTGCAGTTCTTCCTGCTTTAGCACTACCTTTAACGAGCGCTTGCTTATATTTGATTTCATATATGATTGGTTCACTAATATGTATGAATCTTTTTACTTGTTTAATATCTTTTACCACCTTTAAATCAAGTCAAAAATTTATTAAAAGATTAATAGCTGTAGCAGGAGGGCTTTCCTTTTCTTTGGGATTATTTTGGATTCAAAAAAGTGCTTCCGTTTTTTTGAATTAAAAAATTTTTTAATTTAGGAATAATTAATTTAGAGGTGACAATCCCAATTATTTTTTCGTTATTGATTAATCCAAATTTATTACTATCTTCGCTAAATTCAATATTGTCGCCAATAACCTCAACATTATTTTGATTTACTGAATTTATCCTTTTTATTAGGTTTTTATTTTTAAGTGGATGATTAAAGATAACTATTTGTCGATTTTTAAGAATTGATTTATTCTTTTTATATTTTTTAAAAAATACAATATCACCCTCTTTTAGGTAAGGAAACATCGATTCACCACTAATAATGGCAGTTTTTCTTAAACCTAAAAAAAATAGAATGAAATCAAAAAGACTTTTGAAAATAATTCTGGTTAACTAGCTTTTACAAAAGCGTCTGTTCTTCCTTTTGAAGCCCAGAAAATATTATGAATCTTTTCTACATAACTCATGAGTTCTTCAGCTTGAGCCAAGTCAATATTAACTTTGCATGCACTGCATAATTTGGCAGCCTTCCAAATGGTTTCATGTAAATCTGGATAAGTTTCTAAGTGAACTGGTTTAAAGTAATCTGTCCACAAAATTAGAATTTCTTTCTTTGTTTCTTTTGCTTGCTCTTCTTTAACTGCAACATATCTAGAAAACGTATTACTGTAGGCAGCCCACTCGGTTGAATCAGTGCTAGAAGGAGCTTCTAATGCAATAAGTTTTTTTGTCATTGATAAAACTGCTTCAGCTGCAACTCTTGTAGATGCTGGGTCGTAAACACCACAAGGACCATCACAGTGAGCATGGGCTGTAATTGCGGATTTTTTATCTAGAAAAGAATTGATGAATTTACTTAACATTTCAAATGTCTTGTAATGTATATATTCTACTTGGAGATTAACTAAATTGAAAAGTCTTAGATATTTTTCTTACTTAATTTAATTGACTTTTAATAATTCGACTTCAAATATTAAGGTCGCATTAGCAGGTATTACATTTCCTGCTCCTCTTGATCCATATCCAAGTTCCGGAGGTATTGTTAATTTTCTTTTACCTCCAACTTTCATGCCTGCTACACCTTCGTCCCAACCTTTTATTACTCGCCCAGCACCCAAGGGAAAGCTGAATGGAGCTCTTCCGATACTGGTATCAAATTGTGTCCCGTCTTCTAGAGTTCCTGTGTAATTTACAGTAACTGTTTGCCCAGCACTAGCTTCATCTCCTTCCCCATTAACGATATCTGCAATAATTAGACCACTTTCTGTAGTCCTTGAATTGCTGTCTGATGGTGTTTCTTCTGTCATGGCGAAAAGTATAGGATTTGGATCTGATGGGTCTAGTTCAAATAAATTATTATTTGAAATATTTGATGATTTTGCTAGAGGCTTTTGTTGAATTAATTGATTTTCTGATTCAGCAGCATTAACAACTTGAGGGGAATTAAATTGACTAAAAATTGTTAATGAAACACAAAGAACAAAAACTGCAAAACTGATAAAGACTTCTTTCACTTAGATTTTGAAAGTTACTAAAACTAATATTACAGAATAAAGGTACAATAAATGGGTGATTTGAAATTTAATTTGAAATTTTAGATTGTTAATCCCAACTCAAGTTAAAAGTTTAAAACAATATTTTTACCCATGTTTAGGTGGCATTTTAGGGGGAATTTCTGTTGCAACCTATTTTTGGTTGATTTTTATGCCGATATCATTATTTATTTTATGGAAAGCAAGTGAAAGAAGAATAGCAAATTTTTGTTGGGGTTTTTTCTTTATCTTGATAAGTCATTCTTGGCTTTATGATCTTCATCCATTAACATGGCTAGGTTTTTCATGGCTTGTAAGTTTAATAATCACTATTTCAATATTATTATTTTGTGCTTTTCTGGGAGGTTTATTAGTTTATTTATGGGGTTTGTTAGTTGAAATTATTCTCTGGAAAGAGGATGTTTTTAAAATGAAAACATTACCTTTAGCCGTAAAAGTATTTTTTTTATCTTTGACTTGGGGGATAGGTGAATTGATACTTTCTCAAACACCTTTTTTTTGGATAGGTTTAGGCGAGAGTGTTCTTCCAGGTGATATTTATCTTGCTGGTTTGGCAGGATGGATTGGCGCAAGTGGTTTATGCGTATTACAAATATTGATTGGATTTTGGATATTTTTTTGTCATGGTAGATGGAGAAGAAAGCTTCATTTTAAAAAAATATTTATTTTCGGACTTTTTATTATTTTTTTCTTACATCTATTTGGGGGTTTAACAACTTCAATTAAAAGAAATTATGAATATCCTGTATCTATTTGGCAAACTAACCTCCCAACAAGAGAAAAATTTAAAATAGATGATGAATTTATTAAAGAAAAACAATCTATCGCTCAAAAATATGCTTTAGCCAATCAAGCAAAACTTCTCGTTGCTCCTGAAGGGACTCTGTATAATAATTTTTATTTATCTAAAGGCTTTAAGATTAATACCTTGGCAGGAGGTTTCAGAAATTCTAATAAGGAGTTAAGAAGTTCTTTACTCGGGTTTCAAATTGGAGATAAATCTTTTACCTCATTTATAGATAAAAATAGACTTGTTCCATTAGGTGAAAAAATACCTAGATTTCTAGATAGTTTTTCAAGAGGATTATCTGCAGTAGGAGGAATTCAACCAGGTTCTGATTCAAGATTTTTTGATCCTAAATTTACACCCCCATTAGCAGTGGCTATTTGTTATGAAATTAGTGATGGATTGAAAATAAGAAAGGCTATTAATAGCGGTGCAAAACTAATAATAACTGCAGCAAATTTAGATCCCTATCCAACTAAGCTTTATAATCAATTCCTGTCTTTGGCAAGATTGAGAAGTATCGAAAATAAAAAAGATAATCTACTTGTATCAAACACTGGTCCTTCGGGTTTGGTAAGTGATGATGGGAAAATTATCCAACTTCTGGATTTTAATGTGGAGCAAAATAAAGTAGTTTTCCCTAATTTTTCATCCGAGAAGACTTTCTATACAAAATTTGGCGATAAACCTATTTTGTTATTGTTTATATTTTTTATGGGATTAAATTTCTTTTGGAAAATTAATTAATTAATTAATCCGCCACCTAATAAAATTTCTCCTTTATAAAAAACTGCAGCTTGTCCAGGCGTTACCGAACTTTGACTTTCTTCAAAAATTAATTTAAATGTTGTAGTTGGACTATCAAAATTTTTCAAAGGAATTAAAGTTCCTTTTACTGGATGACTTCTATATCTGATTTGTGCTTCTACTTCAATTTCTTGTTTAGGTTCTTCGATAGAAACCCAGTTAATCTTACTAATTATTGCTTCTCTATTAAATAGATCACTTTTATCTGCTACATAAACAATGTTTTTTACCCTGTCTAGACTTTTTACATATAGTGGTTCCGGCCAAGCGATGCCCAAACCTTTTCTTTGACCTACCGTAAAGTGCTGTATACCATTGTGTATTCCTAGGATTTTCCCATTTACATGCACAATTTCTCCTTCTTTGGGTTCAATGTGTTTGTCGATGAATCTCTGCATTGATCCATAATGCTCAACTAAACATAAATCTTGACTTTCTGGTTTTTGAGCAGTTCTAAGGCCTAATCTCAGGGCTTCCTTTCTTGTTTCTTCTTTTTTCATTTCACCAAGGGGAAATTCTAATCTGCTTAGTACTTCTTGTGAAAGAGAATAAAGAAAATAACTTTGGTCTTTGTTTTCGTCAGCACCTCTGAGAAGAAGGAAGTCATTAAATACAAAGCTCTTGCAATCAAGTGTTTCAGCATAAGATGATTTTTTTATCCTTGCGTAATGTCCCGTCGCAATATGAGTAAAGTCTTTTTTGTTTAATGCGTAATTAAGCATCTCTTCAAACTTCACATTCTTGTTGCACATCGAACATGGAAGTGGTGTGAATCCTTTCTCGTAGCTTTCAGTAGTTTTTTTAATTACCTCTCTTTCGAAAATTTCTCTTGAGTCTATTATTTTATGATTAATTCCCAAATCTTCACAAAGGCCAGCAGCATCTACTAATCCTTCAGAACAACAAGAGCCTTGTCCTTTCATTAGCCAAAGAGTTAGTCCCTCAACATTCCAGCCTTTTTCTACAAGAAGAGCAGCTGAAAGAGAACTATCTACGCCACCAGAAAGACCTACAATAATATTTTTCTTTTTATTAGTTTTATTATTAGTAGAAAAACAGTTCTCTGATTTTTTATCCTTTTGTGTCTTTAACATGGAAGTTTAAATTTTTGAACAGTACCTAAATTGCTTTGTACTAATTATGAACGAAATTGTATGGCCAACAATTGACTCAAAACATTTAATTGTTGATTCAATGCAAATGTTGAAATTAGAGAAAGAAATGTTTTCTGATGGAATGCCACAAGAAGCATTGATGGAAAAAGCAGGTATCCAAATTAGTAGATGGCTCTTAAAAAAGAAACCTCTTCTCAAGCATGGAATAACTGTTTTTATAGGCCCTGGGCATAATGGTGGGGATGGTGCGGTAATAGCTAGAGAGCTTTTTTTGAAAGGTTTTTTAGTAAAGGTATGGTGTCCATTCCCTATAAAAAAAACATTAACAATCAACCATGTTAATTATCTTACATCTATTGGCGTCACAAAATTAGTAGAGCCCCCTGATGCAAATGGAAAAGAACTTTGGATTGATGCAGTTTTTGGTAATAATCAAAAAAGAAAAGTCGATAATACATTAATAAAACTTTTTAATCAAAAATTTTATAACAAATATGGCAAAGTAATAAGTATTGATATTCCAACAGGATTATGTCCTGATAAAGGAGAGCCTTTTTTAGGTAACGCAGTAAAGGCAGACCATACCTTGGCTATTGGTCTTCATAAGATTGGGTTGACGCAAGATTCAGCTTTACCTTTTATTGGAGAATTGCACCATATCGATATTGGGGTGCCTATTTATAAGCTACTCAAGATTGAAAAAAAAGTTTTTAAGGTTACTTACAAAGATTTAAAAAATATTGACTTACCTTCTTTACCAAAAAATTCCAACAAATATAAAAGAGGCAGAACATTATTAATAGCCGGAAGTGAAAAATATCCTGGCGCTGCATACTTAGCATTAAAAGGGGCCATATCAAGTGGAGCAGGTTTTATTTCCGCTGTTCTGCCTGAGTTGGTTGCTGAATCTATTTGGCAAGTGGCTCCTGAAATAGTTTTAAAGGGAACTATGCAATCTAATCAAAATGGAAATGCTTCTTTATATAGTGCATTAAAAAATATTGATTTAAGTGCATTTGATTCAGTAGCTGTTGGCCCAGGAATAGGAATTGATAATGATGATTGGCAAAAATCAAAAGACTATCTTATTAGTTATGGAGGATTATTGATATTGGATGCAGATGCACTTAATAGAATTTCGGAATCTAAGTTAGGGTCAAAATTCTTCTTAGAGAGAAAATTTAATACATGGATTACACCACATAGCAAAGAATTTCGAAGATTATTCCCTGATATGAAATCTGATACCAACTTAAGGTTAGCTGGCGATGCCGCAAAAGAATTTAATATTAGTATTCTATTGAAAGGTGCTAATAGTGTAATTGCTAATAACAAGAAAGCATGGCAAATTTTTGGTACTGATTCTCACACAGCTAGAGCTGGATTAGGTGATCTTTTAACTGGATTTTTAGCTGGCATATCTGCGATTGATTTAACCTTCAGTAGAAATGTACCAACTGATTTTTTTGCTAAATACGTTCTTTTACATTCATTCGCTGCATCAAAGTGTAAAACGGGGTCAAATGCATCTGCTATTGGTGATGAGTTGTCAAAAATAATGAGAAATGGGAAAACGAGACAAATATCTTGAAAGAAACAATTAAAGAGAGTTATTTCTAGTTTTAAACACATAAAGATGCAATTGTTACATCAAATCTGAAGCGCGCATTAAATATTTGGCTTTTTTCAAAAAAGTATAGGAAAGTTTTAATACCTCCTTTAGGTCAAAATTATGGTTTCTTCAATACCAGCTCAAACAGAACCACGGAAAAGAAGAGGTAACGATCCGATCAGCTGGTATTTGCAAAATATCGGCAGAGTCCCTTTGCTAACACCTGCTGAAGAAATTGAACTGGGTAATCAAGTCCAGAAAATGATGATTCTTACAGAAGATGGCACATTGAATGAAAAAATTAAAGAATTTACGGCTCATCAAAAAAGAACAATAAAAATTGGCAGAAGAGCCAAGGAAAGAATGATGAAAGCTAATTTAAGATTAGTAGTCAGTGTAGCAAAGAAATACCAAGGTAAAGGACTTGAACTTCTTGATTTAGTTCAAGAAGGATCGCTTGGATTGGAGAGGGCTGTAGAAAAATTTGATCCTACAAGAGGTTATAAGTTTTCTACTTACGCCTTTTGGTGGATTCGACAAAGTATGACAAGAGCAATTGCTTGTCAATCAAGAACGATTCGCTTACCAGTTCACTTAAGTGAAAGGCTAGCATCTATAAGAAAAGTTAGTAGGGATTTGGCTCACAAACTTGGTGCCATGCCAAGCAGAATTGAAATTGCAGAAGCAATGGAAATTGATGTAGAGGAATTAGATTCTGTTTTAAGACAAGCTTTATCAACAAGTAGTTTAGATGCTCCAGTTAATGGTGATGATGGTAGGAGCTTTTTAGGTGATCTAATCGCAGATAGTAATAATGAAGAGCCTTTAGATCAAGTTGAACAGAAAATGCATCAAGAGCAACTTGGGAAATGGTTAAGTCATCTAAGCGAACAAGAGCAGCATGTTCTTAAACTAAGGTTCGGATTAGATGGAAATGAAAGACATACACTCGCTGAAATAGGAAGATTATTAGAAGTTTCTAGGGAAAGAGTTAGACAGGTTGAACTTAAGGCATTAAGAAAATTAAGAAATTTAACAAGAAAATTACCTAGCGGTATTTAACTTAATCCTCCGCCCAAATATATTTAGTTAATTCCTGTGAAGGTGGTTCAGGAGCCTCTAAAGCATTTTTAACAGATTCTGATATCTCTTTGTCTATTTTCTTTTCGATATTTTTTAACTCATCTTCCGTGGCAAATTTACCATCAATAATTTCTTGTGCTAACTTTCTTATAGGATCTCTTTTTCCCCAAAACTCCTTCTCTTTCTCGGATCTTAATTCATCTGGATCAGCAAGAGAATGTCCTCTGTATCTATAAGTGAGGCATTCTAAAAGTGTCGGCCCATCTCCTGCTCTAGCTCGCTCAATCGCTCTTTGTGCTGCTCCTCTGACAGCTAAAACATCCATTCCGTCAACTTCCTCACCATGCATTCCAAAAGCAGAAGCTTTTCTCCAGATTTCTGGATTACTAGTTGCTCTATCGTGAGCCATACCTATAGCCCATTTATTATTCTCAACAACAAAAATTATGGGTAATTTCCATAATTGGGCCATATTTAAACATTCAAAAAACTGACCATTATTACAAGTCCCATCTCCAAAGAATGCTGCAGTTACTGCATCACTGCTATTATTGCCAACAACTTCCTTTTTATATTTACTTGAGAAGGCTGCTCCTAAAGCAACTGGGATTCCTTCTCCAATAAATGCGTATCCACCGAGTAAGTGATGCTCTCTTGAAAATAAGTGCATAGACCCACCTCTGCCTTTACTACATCCTGTAGCTTTTCCAAAAAGTTCACTCATTACTTCAAAAGATGGAACACCTGCACTTAATGCATGTACATGATCGCGGTAAGTACTGCAAAACCAATCATGTTTCTTTTTCATGGCACCAATTACCCCAGTGCTTATAGCTTCTTGACCGTTATATAGATGTACGAAACCAAACATTTTCCCCCTGTAGTACATTTCTGCACACTTATCTTCGAATCTACGACCAAGTGTCATATCCTCATAAAGAAATAATCCGGATTCTCGATCTAATTCGGCTTTTTTTATGTCTTGAAGATTTGAGATTCTCTCTACGGGTGTTTCCAAGAAAAATACCTTAATGAAGTTTTGATTTGTTAACATTCTAAGCTGCGAAGGTCTAATTTCATGATTTTTTTTAATAACTCTGTAAGACCATATGAAAAAATTTTTTAACTTGATAAAATTTGTCTAAGATTATCAATAGGATATTTGTTTGGAACTTCCTTTAGATCATTTTCGTTTAATTGGCGTAAGCTCCTCTGCATCATCTGAGGAGATATTAAGGGCATTTCAATTGCGTTTGGATAAAACGCCTGATGAAGGATTTACTTATGAAGTTTTAACTCAAAGGTCAGAGTTGCTTCGCCTAACTGCAGATTTGCTTACAGATCCAGAGAGTAGAAGGGAATACGAAAATTTATTACTCGATGGTGTATCTGGATTAGAGTTTTCTTCTAATAGAGAAGTAGCGGGTTTAATACTTCTTTGGGAATCAGGTTCTCCAAAAGAAGCTTTTAAAATTACGAGAAAAGCTTTACAGCCCCCACAAACACCAGCTTTAGGAAGTAGTAGAGAAGCTGATTTAACTTTATTGGCTGCTTTAACTGCTAGAGACTCTGCAATTAAAGAACAACAGCTTAGATCCTATTCAAACGCTGCAGACTTTTTACATGAGGGTATACAACTTCTTCAAAGAATGGGAAAGCTCGTAGAAAGAAGGAAGGATCTTGAGGAAGACTTAGCTTCCCTTCTTCCTTACAGGATCCTAGACCTACTTAGTAGGGATCTAAATGATCAGGAGTCTCATGCTAAAGGTTTAAATATGTTGGAAAATCTAATTATTAAAAGAGGTGGCTTAGAAGGTAATAATAAATCTGAATACGGAAATTATCTAAATCAGAGAGAATTTGAAGCTTTTTTCCAACAAATAAAGCCATATTTGACAGTCCAAGAACAGATAAATTTGTTTCTTGAATTACAAAAAAGAGGATCGTTAGAAGCGGGTTTTATGGCCTTTCTATCCATGACAGCAATTGGGTTCGCTAGGAGAAAGCCGGAAAAGATATTTGAAGCGAGGAGAATTTTAAAGAAATTAAATTTATCAGGTCTTGACTCAATGCCTCTTATGGGTTGTTTAGATTTGCTTTTAGCAGATATAGATCAAGCCACCGCTAGGTTCTCTAGCAGTTCTGATGAAAACTTAAGAGATTGGCTTAATAATTATCCAGATAATAAGTTAGAGGCTATATGTAGTTTCTGCAAAAATTGGTTGGAGAATGATGTTTTAATTGGTTATAGAGATATTGAATCAAAAGAGGTCGACTTAGATTCTTGGTTTGAAGATAATGAAATTCAAGAATTTATAGAAAAATTAGAAAAAAAATCAAATAAATCTTCATTTAAATCAAATCTTCAAAACCAAAGGATTAAAGAAGATTCTTCGACAAAAATTACTGAAGATTTTGAAAGTGATTTAAATAATGTCGAGGAAGGAAGTTTACCTTGGCCTGGTGGTATAAAAAAAGAATATGAAAAGCTAGATACCCAAGAAAACAAAATTAACGATGAAATCTTCATGAATAAACCAATAGAGGTTTACAAATATTTAATTGAAAAAATTGCTGAATTAAAATTTAGTTTTGGTGAATTTCTAAAGGAGAAAGATATACTTAGGCGGTCACCCTATACAATTTATTTATACGCTTTTTTTATCCTATTTACACTTGGGATTGGTATTGGATTCTTAAGAAATAATTTTAAAAAATCACTTCAAGATAAAGCTGTAATTGATAAACCTTTAATAGCTTTAGATGAAAATCAAAATAGAAGTAATAAAGATATTAATCAAGAGATTAAAATGAAATCTACAAATGAATTAAATTCTATTAATGAGAAGCCTATTGCAACCAATCCCACTCGATTTAAAGAGTTAACTGAAGCATCACCTTCTTTAGAAGAGATAAGAAAATTAATTAATGTATGGTTAACAAGTAAAAGAAATTACTTAGCTGGAAAGAGTGAAATTAATCTTTCTAAGATTGTGAGAAATGGCTTAATTGAAAGAACAATCGAAGAGAGAAGGAGTGATATCAAAAAAGGTATTTATAAAGAAATTAATTCCAAAATACTCAATATAGATTTGGAATCTCAAACTTCCTCTAGGATAGTTGTTTTAGTTGAATTAAATTATCTAGAGAGAGTAATTAAAAATTCTGGAGAATTAATTAATGAAACTTCATTGTCACCGCTGAAAGTTAAATATATTTTGGGTTTTTCCAAAAAATCATGGAAATTGGTGGATTTTGTAAGTGGCTTGTAATTATGAACTTTGAGATCGTTTATAATAGTTAAAAATACTTTTGATAATGTTTGATGAACTTTCATCACGCTTTGAAGATGCTGTAAAGGGTTTAAGAGGCGAAGCAAAAATTAGTGAAAATAATATTAATGATGCCTTGAATCAGGTCAAAAGAGCACTGCTTGACGCTGATGTTAGTTTGTCTGTAGTAAAAGAGTTCATATCAGATGTAAAAGAAAAAGCTATTGGAGAAGAAGTGGTTAGGGGTGTAAATCCAGGTCAAAAATTTATAGAAGTTGTAAATAAAGAATTGATAAATATTATGGGAAATGAAAATTCTCCATTAAACGAAAATAAAAATAACCCCACTGTTATCTTAATGGCCGGTCTTCAGGGAGCTGGTAAAACAACTGCGACAGGAAAATTAGGCCTTTATTTGAAGGAAAAAGAAAAGAAAGTTCTTTTGGTGGCTGCAGATATTTATCGACCAGCAGCAGTAGAACAACTAAAAACATTAGGAAGTCAATATGAATTAGAAGTTTTTTCAGCTAAAGAAAAAAATAGCAAACCAGAAGAAATAACAAAGGATGCATTGAATTATGCGGGTGAGAATAATTTTGACTCAATTATTATTGACACTGCTGGAAGATTGCAAATTGATGATTCTATGATGAGTGAAATGATTCGGATAAAAGAGGTTTCTAATCCTGATGAAGTTTTACTTGTTGTTGATTCTATGATTGGACAAGAAGCTGCTGACTTGACAAAGTCATTTCATGAAAAAGTAGGAATTTCAGGGGCGATACTAACCAAGTTGGATGGCGATTCAAGAGGAGGCGCCGCTTTATCAATAAGAAAAATAAGCGGTAAACCAATCAAATTTATTGGTGTGGGCGAAAAAATAGAGGCGCTACAACCTTTTCATCCAGAAAGAATGGCCAGCAGAATCTTAGGCATGGGTGATGTCTTGACACTTGTTGAAAAAGCTCAAAAGGAAGTTGAGCTTGCTGATGCAGAAGCTATGCAAAAGAAGCTTCAAGAAGCAACTTTTGATTTCAATGATTTTGTTAAGCAAATGAGATTAATTAAAAGGATGGGATCTCTAGGTGGATTGATAAAACTAATCCCTGGAATGAATAAAATTGATGATGGGATGATAAAAGATGGAGAAGATCAATTGAAGAAAATAGAATCTATGATCTCCTCAATGACTCTTGAGGAGAAACAGAAACCTGAGGTTCTTGCTGCACAACCATCAAGAAGACAAAGGATCGCTAAGGGTAGTGGTTATCAAGCAAAAGATGTAGATAAAGTATTAGCTGATTTTCAAAGAATGAGAGGTTTTATGAAACAAATGTCGAATGGAGGAATGCCAGGAATGGGAGGAATGCCAGGAATGGGAGGAATGCCAGGAATGGGAGGAATGCCAGGAATGGGAGGAATGCCAGGAATGGGAGGAATGCCAGGAATGGGTGGAATGAGTGGTAATAAACCAATAAAAAAACAAACCAAAAATAAGAAGAAAAAAGGGTTTGCTGATTTATAGTTTCTAAATTATTCCCGTTAAATGATATTATTGTTTAAAACGCATTGATTTAAGATGATTAAATTGCGCCTTAAGCGCTTTGGGAAGAAAAAAGAGGCAAGTTTCAGAATTGTTGCATGCAATAGTACTTCCAGGAGAGACGGCAAACCTTTGCAAGAACTAGGCTTTTATAACCCAAGAACTAAAGAAACTAGACTCGATACGGAAGCTTTAAGGAAAAGACTTACTCAAGGTGCTCAACCAACTGATGTGGTGAGGACTTTATTAGAAAAAGGAGGGTTATTAGAAAAAATAGAAAGACCCTCTATCGCTATAGGGAAGGCAAAATTAGAGAAGGAAAAAGCAGCTAAGGCTAAATCTAATGACTCAGAAAGTGATACTAGTAAAGCTGAAAGCGATAGTATCCAAGCTGAAAGCTAGTGATTTGATAAATTTTTATTCTTTATTCAATAATTAAATGAAAGAAGTTTCCAAAACTGGTCACTTCACAATTGATTTGCCAAACACTGATGCTGCTACAGCGTTATCAGGTCCCGGCAATTCTTTCTTGAAAAAGTTTGAGTCTCTCACGGGAGTTTCTTTAACTATAAGAGGCTTGCAACTTGAGATGAACGGTGTCATATCTAAGATTGAGAGAGCATCCGCATTGGTTGAACTGACAAGACCAATTTGGGAACAAGGATTAGAAGTGCCAGAGGTAGATCTTAAAGCGGCTTTGAGTTCTCTAAATATGGGAGAGTCATCTTCACATGCTGAACTTGGGAAAAAAGTTCTTGCGCGTTCCAAAGAAGGAAGATATCTAAGACCAAGAACTATAAGGCAAAAGGAATATGTTGAATCAATTGAGAACTTTGATCTTACCTTCGCAATTGGTCCAGCAGGAACTGGGAAGACATTTTTGGCTACTGTTTGTGCCGCAAGATTATTAAATGAGAAAAAAATAGAAAAAATTGTTTTAACCAGACCAGCTGTAGAGGCTGGTGAAAGTTTAGGATTCCTGCCTGGAGATTTGCAACAAAAAGTAGATCCATACTTAAGACCACTATTTGATTCTTTACATAGTATTTTCGGATTTGATAGAACAAATTCGCTTATAGATAAAGGAATTATTGAAGTTGCTCCTTTAGCATTTATGAGAGGCAGAACCTTGGATAATTCTTTGGTAATTCTAGATGAAGCACAAAACACTACTTGCTCTCAAATGAGAATGTTTTTAACCAGATTAGGTGAGAGATCAAAAATGGTTGTAAATGGAGATGTTACTCAAATTGATTTAAAAAAAGATCAGGAAAGCGGCCTCATTGAAGCATCAAGAATATTTTCTGAAACCGAAGGTATAAAATTTTGTTATCTAACTGTTGAAGATGTAGTTCGCCATCCTTTAGTTCAGAAAATTATTGAGGCTTATAAATAACTTTATAACTCTGGAGATCCGTACCCTGAAATTTGAAAAATCAAGTAGAATATAACCATGTTTAATAAAAAAAATGCCAGCAAGTAGTAATTTCAATCAAGCTATTCGTGAAGCACAAACTAGTTCAATTGTTGGACCTAATGTTGTTCAAAAAGCTCTACCTTATGTAGGTGGAGGTATGGTCCTAACCTCTTTAGGTGTTTTAGCAGGTGTCTCACTTATAGCAACAAACCCAGGTCTTTTCCAGCCCCTATCAATAGTCGCCTTAATTGCGGAATTAGTTTTGTTTTTTGTAGCTACAAGTGCAGCAAATAATGCAAATAATGCAAAAGCTCTGCCATTGCTAACAGGATTTAGTTTGCTAACTGGATTTACCTTAAGTGGAATAGTTGCTTTAGCAATAGGAACAATTGGGATTGGTTCAGTTGGAACAGCTGCCTTAGCTACTGGTATAACTTTCGTTATTGCCTCTTATACTGGCCAAAGAATGAGTGATAGTGTTGGTCAAGCACTAAGTGGGGTAGTTGGTCTTGGATTGATAGGACTGCTTATAGCAATGTTTGTCCAATTAATTGGTGGATTCTTTGCTCCAGGAGTTTTTGGAGGTTCAGGACTCGAATTGATAATTGCAGGATTTGGAACTGTCTTGTTTGTTGCAATGTCTTTCGTTGATTTCTATACAATGCCAAGAAGATACAATGACGATCAATACCTTGCAGGGGCTTTAGGTATGTATCTAACTTATATAAATCTTTTTGTTTTTATATTAAGATTAATGATTGCACTACAAGGTGGTGGAAGAAGAGATTAAATAAATTATTTAAATTTCCAAATTAAAGCGTAGAATTTTTTCTACGCTTTTTTATTGGGCGATATCAAGAATTTGTTTTTTTATGAATTCCTTTTGTTCTAAGTCATATTTTACTGAATTATCAAAACTATTACCCATATCATCTAAGTCTCTAAGTACTTGATTAACAGACTTTGTAACTAACTTAGTTTCTAGCAGTCTTAGAATGGCCTTACATCTTTCTGAAATGTTCTCCGATGTTGTCTCATATTCATGATTATTTTCTCTTCGATGAATAATAATTTGAGCGGAACTCATTATTAAATTTTTTACTACTATGTCTGTTACGGCACCACCACCTTCGTTCAGTTTGTAAATTAGTGAAAAGGGAAGTTTATCTAACAAAAAACAATCTTTATCTGATAAAGCGTACGCAAAAAATCCTCTGAGTCCATTTCTTGTTTTAGTTAGCTCTGCGATTCTATCTGCTAAAACCTCTTCGCTGAGTAAATCATCACCCCACTCTTTGCACCATTGTGCTGATATGTTTATTGCTTGCGTGAACGAAGCTTCTTTTAAATTTATGGTTTTTTTTTCCATTTTTGATCAGAATTTTATTATTGATGCATTAAAAGTCTTTGGCCAATTATAGATCTGGGTTTGTAACTTTACTAGGAAGGCCAAATGTCGGTAAATCAACTTTAATAAATAAATTGATTGGAGAAAAAATAACAATTACTTCTCCAATAGCGCAAACTACTAGAAATAAATTAAAAGGAATACTTACTACAGACAATGGGCAAATAATTTTTGTTGATACGCCAGGTGTTCATAAACCTCATCATCGACTTGGAGAGATATTAGTAAAAAACGCAAAATCTGCAATTAATGGAGTTGATATGGTAATTTTTGTAATTGATTCAAGTGAAGAACCTGGTAGAGGTGATGAATATATTTTGAACTTTCTAATCGCAAATAAAACTGAGTTTATTGTGGCATTAATTAAGTGGGATTTGGTTAATAAAGAATTTAGGAATTTACGATTAGATCAATATAGGAGATTTTTCGGAGTTAATAGAAACTTTCAAATTGTAAGTGCTTCTCAAGGAGAGGGATGTTCGGAACTAGTCGATATGGCACTAAATTTTCTTCCAGAGGGACCAAAACTTTATGACGAAGAGACGATTTGCGACCAACCATTAGATAACTTATTATCTGATTTAGTAAGAGAGCAGGTATTAAAAAATACAAGAGAAGAGGTACCTCATAGTGTCGCAGTAAAGATAGAAAAGAGAGAGAAAATGAAAAGAAAAAATGGCAAAGTTTTTACAGCTATTTTGGCTACTATTATTGTTGAAAGATCAACTCAAAAAGGTATTCTTATTGGAAAGAAAGGTTCAATGTTAAAAATGATTGGTCAGTCAGCAAGATCAAATATGTCAAAATTAATAGATGGTCCAGTTCACCTAGAGTTGTTTGTGAAAGTTGTTCCAAATTGGAGAAAAAAAGAATCAAGGTTAATTGAGTTTGGTTATGAGGAAGATTTCTAGATGAGTGGTTTTAACTTTGATGTAATTACTTTGTTCCCTAAAGCTTTTGAATTAATAAATAATTTAGGGGTCATAACAAAAGCTCTAGAAAAGAATTTGATCGATTTAAATTTACATGATTTGAGAGAGTATGGAGAAGGTTCTTACAGACAAGTAGACGATAAGCCTTATGGAGGAGGAGCAGGTATGGTATTAAAACCTGAACCTATTTATAAGGCATATGAATCAATTAGAAAATTATCTAAAAGTAAAACTTTGCTGATGACCCCACAGGGTAAAGTCCTTAAGCAAAAGGATCTTGTGAGATGGTCCACTTTGGATCAAATAATAATTATTTGTGGTCAATATGAAGGTTTTGATGAAAGGATTAGATGTTTAGCTGATGAAGAGATATCGATTGGCGATTATGTACTTTCTGGAGGTGAAATACCCGCTATATCAATAATTAACGGTTTGACTAGATTATTGCCAGGAACTCTTGGTGATCCAGAGTCCTTAGTCGATGAGAGTCATAATTCTTCTTTATTAGAATATCCTCAATACACGAGGCCAATAAATTTTAAAGATATGAAAGTGCCAGATATTCTAGTGAGCGGTAATCATGAAGAGATTAAATCGTGGAGAAGAAGAAAAAGTTTTGAAAGAACATTGGAGAGGAGAAGTGACTTGATTTCAAATGAAAACTACAAAAAATCCCCACAAAGTAAGAGAATAATAAAAGAAAATAATCAATTCATGAAATTTAGAATAGGTAATGGATACGATATTCACAGATTAGTAGAGGATAGAGATTTAATTATTGGAGGTGTAAAATTAAATCATCCTGAAAATTTAGGATTGGATGGTCATAGTGATGCGGATGTTTTAAGTCACTCAATAATGGATGCATTATTGGGAGCCCTTTCTTTGGGCGACATAGGAAAGTATTTCCCCCCATCTGAAGAAAAATGGAAAAATGCTGATAGCTTGTTTTTGTTATCAAAAGTAATTGACTTGATAAGACAAGATGGTTGGGAAATAAATAATATCGATAGTGTTCTTGTTGCTGAAAGGCCAAAAATCATGCCACATATAAAACTAATGAAAAAAAATATTTCTGAAATATTAAATATCGATGAAAATTTAATTGGGATTAAAGCAACCACGAATGAAAAATTAGGTCCAGAAGGGAGAGAAGAGGGTATAAGTTGCCATTCAGTAGTGCTACTTGAGAAAAAATGAAATTCAATTTAAATTTGAGAAGAATATTCCAAAAATTTTGTTTAATATTTATTTGCTTAGTAGCTTTAAATTTTCAATCTAATTTCCCCAATTTACAAGCTCTTCCTATGGATAATTATCAAGATGAAATGGTTACAGAGGAATTAAGACTTAAAGTCCCTTCTGAGGTAAAAGCTGCATGGTTGAATGCAGAAAAAGAAATCTGGGATCCCTGGTTATCTTCTCAAGAGGGTTTTTTGGGGAGGCAATTATTTTGGGATAGAGAAAAAGAAGAAGCTCTAATATTAGTGAATTGGGAGAGTAAAAAACTATGGAAAAGCATCCCAATGTCTGAGGTAAATGTAGTCCAAGAAAAATTTGAAGATATTGTTAAAACAGCTCTAAATGTAAAAGAAAATCCTTTTATATTAATTTATGAAGGAGAGTTAGATAAGCAAGGATGAATTTTGATATTAGATTTGATTTTCAAAGAAGAGATAGGCTTGGACTTATTGAAGCAATTTGGGGTCAAGACAAGAGTATCGACCAATTAAAAAGAGTATCTGAAACTGTATTGAATAAAAATGAGGTTGTTTTTATTACAAGGATTAATAGTGAAAAAGCTAATTATCTTTTAGATTTATTTGATGATGCAAGATTCTATGAAGAAGCAAAATGCTTAATAATTGGGGAAAATCTAAATAAAATAAATACAAATAAAAAAGTTGCTATAATTTCAGGCGGCTCAAGTGATTTGGCCGTCACACTTGAAGCAAAATTAACGCTTGAAATTTATGGAGTGAATTGTCAATCTTTTATAGATGTTGGAGTAGCAGGACTTCATCGATTAATGAGTCAGTTAGAAGAAATTAATAAATATGATGTATTAATTGTTTGTGCTGGAATGGAGGGCGCTTTGGCAACAGTTGTGGGAGGATTGTTGGCACAGCCCATTATCGCAGTGCCTGTTTCAGTCGGCTACGGTGCTAGCAAGGATGGAGAAACTGCATTAAATAGTATGTTGTCTAGTTGTTCTCCAGGTATTGCAGTTATGAATATAGATAACGGTTATGGAGGAGCAATGGCAGCCATAAGAATTATTAAAAGTATTTCCTAGATATTTACTTCTTTTCTATTTCTAATAGGTTTTCTATCCATAAATTCAGTTGTTTTGATAATATCCCTTCTTCTCGCATTTTGATTGCCTTAATTACAACTTCTGTGTTTACCCACTCTGGAAATCTTTTAGGCATTTATTATTTAGCTCAGTATTTATAATTTGGTACAAAATTTTATAAAAACAAGTTTTAAGTAACAAATTTAATCTTTTATGTTTGATTTAGTACCTAACCTAGAAAGTTCAGAAGAGGTATGTTCACTTTCCACATTTTTTAATCTCTCAATTAACTCGGATAAATCCTTAGAAGCAAGCTCCCCATTTTGTTCCCATTTTAAGGATCTTGAATTATTATTTATCTTTTCTTTCATTGGTTTATTTATGTATTAAGAATATATAACGAAAAAAGAAAAAATTTGGTAATTGTTTCAAGCTTAAAATTAAAAAAATATGAAGATTTTAAATGTATAAAAATCTTATCTTTTATCCACCGCCAACTATTGAAACGATTTCTAAATTATCTCCATCTTTAATTTTTAAATTTCCCCATTGTATTGAATTAATAATCACATTATTAAGTTCGACAACAACTGTGTTAGGTTTATATCCCATTGAATTAAGTGCTTTAGAGAGCAGGGCATTTTCTTGATCAAGTTCTATTTTTTTTTCTTCTCCGTTTACTTTAATTTTCATTGGTTAATTCTTTTAAAATCATAATAGCGTCTTCTTTAGGATCTTCAGAATTCATTAATTGCGAAACTAAAGCAACTTTTTTAAAACCATTTCTTTTTAGATATGAAATATTATTTGTCTTAATTCCTCCAATAGCGAACCAAGGAATGTTTAAATCTTTTGTTAATGTTTTGATCTTTTCAATACCTATTGGTTTTTTGTCCTTTTTTGTTACAGTTTCAAATACTGGTCCTATTCCAATATAATTACAACCATTTTTAAGGGCATTAGAAATATCAATTTCATTATTTGCACTTATACCAATAATTTTTGAATATCCTAATAATTTTCTTGCGTTTTTTAAGTCTAAATCATCTTGTCCGAGATGAATTCCATCCGCATTTGAAGCTAAAGCTATATCAACCCTATCGTTAATGATAAACAATGAATCATATCTTTTACATAAATTTTTAATTTGAATTGCTTCTTCAAGGTGATCTTTATCAGTCCCCGTTTTAAATCTATGCTGAATAATTCTTACGCCAGCAATAAGTAGATTCTCTATAATTTCTATTAAGTTTTCCTTTTGGTCCGTTATTACATATAAGTCATTTTCTTTTAATATTTCCTCCGACTTCATACATTCGCTTAAACATAATAAGTCGATCTCTAGAGTGTAAATTTCATATCTAATTTCCGAAGCGATTTTTGAAAGCTCATGATTATGTAGCCTTGAGAATTCTTCAATTACTCTCAACGCTTCTTGAACTCTGCCTGAATTAGAACTTATAATTTGCTCATTGCTTTTCCTCTTAAGTTGCTCTTGGTGAGTCAATCCTTTGCATTTGTCCTCAATATGATTCCTGGATAGTTTATAAACTTCTAAATGATTTTTCCCTAAGATTTGTCTAAAGTTTTTAATCCTCTCAACATATTTCTCTTTGCCTAGACCAAATCTAGCCCAATCCTCTAGTACTCTTAATCCTTCTCTAGCTCTATCTAGATTAGCGTCAATAATTTGATAAATTCTCAAATCTTCAGCGTTTGTGGGATTGAAATTCTGCATTTGTAATTTATTTTTCGTAGTTTTTAAAAATACTTAAAGCATTATCTCTATCTTTTTTTATTTGATTAGAAAGTTGATCTATATTATCGAATTGAATTTGAGATCTAAGCTTTTCAACTGGTTCTACTGATAGATTTAAACCATATAGATCGATATCTTTATTTATTAAATGGACTTCAACTGCAGATGGCAATAAAGGATTTATTGTTGGTTGAGATCCAAGATTCATAACAGATTCAATTTTTTGGTTAGAATTTTTCAAAGTTGTCCAAGCTGCATAGACTCCTTCTCCAGGTAAAAATTTTCTGCCATCTATTTCAAGATTTGCGGTGGGCCATCCTATGCTTTTCCCAATCCCTTTACCTTTGACAACCTTTCCACTAAAACTGTAGGGCCTTTTAAGAATTTTGAAAGCATTTTTTAGATCACTTTTATCTAACAAATCTCTTATTCTGCTGCTGCTGATCCTTCCTTCTTTATCTTCTAAAATAGGAGTAATTTTTAGTTTTATATCCGTATCTTTAATTATTTTTTTTATAGTATTTATGTCTCCACTTCTTCTAAAACCAAATTTAAAATTAGCACCTACAGAAATGTTTTTAGCTTGTAATTGATTTATCAAAATATTCCTTACAAAACTTTCTGCACTTAATTTAGATAGTTCCTTATCAAAAGGAATCAGAACTAGTTGTTCAATCCCGAGATCTTCAAGAATATGTAGCTTTTCATCTGGTAGATCTAGTCTAAGACGAGTCTCTTTGTATAAAATCTCTCTGGGATGTGGCCAAAAGCTTGCAATTGTTGGGGTATATTGATTTTCTTCAACTACACTTTTTATTAATTTTCTGTGGCCAGCATGTAGGCCATCAAAACTACCAATAGCGATTGAAGTGGGATTCTTAACTTCAGATGGCGATTTTAAAGAGATCAAAAGATTACGTGCAATTTTATGATTTTGATGGCAAATTTGAATAGTTATAGTTTATTCAATCAAATGAATGTCTGACAAAATTGATTTTCAGTCCCTTTCATTTGGAATGCGACGCATTGGATGGATACGCTTTTGGGTTCAATCCATTTTAGGTGTTGTTGTTGCAGCTGTTTTGCTTTTTTCAAATGTTGTAAATAATAACGAAGGACAGCTTGGGCTATCTCCTGGTTTATCACTTACAACTATATCCTTGATTTTACTACTTTTTAGTCTTTGGCAAGGTTGGTTAATAGTTAGAACAGGAAGAGCAATAGCAAGTAATGCGAGACCCTCAAGAGGTCAAACCACTAAATTAATAAAAAGAGGTTTGGTAGTTGATTTGTTAGGAATTTTGTTTGGAATAATTGGATATCAAGCTCTTATGGGCGCACTATTTATACAAGCATCCTCTCAAACTACCGGACAATTGATAACAGCGACATCTGATATCCCAATTACAGGACTTGAGATTTTATCAGTACTAAGTAATACACAAGTGATTGCTGCTCATTATTTTGGACTTTGTTTTTCTTTATGGCTTTTAAGAAGGATTTATAAATGAATTATTAATTTTAGGTAAGTCGTTTAAATCTCCCCTCCAAAACAAATCTGGTTCTACAGGTGTAAGAGATATTTTATTATCTTGTATTTGAGATACGTCGCTGGGCCAGTTCTTTGGGCCGTAACCTTTTGACTTAAGATCTAAAACCACCTCACCTGCTAACCAATAATAATCGTCTCCCCTAGGGTCTTCCCTTTTTGAAAATTGATTTTTATATTTTCTCACTGATAATCTTGTCCAGGATAATTCTTTTATTTCACTTTTTTCGCAAGGAGGTATATTTAAGTTTAAGAGAAGTGAAGCTGGCCAACTATTGTTAATTGCTTGTTCAGCAATATTCATTGCAATTTCTCCAGCAAATTCAAAATTTTTCCATTTGAAACTTGCAACACTTACTGCCATGGAAGGAACATTTTCTAAAGTACCTTCCATGGCGGCTGCAACAGTACCAGAACAAAAAATATCTGTCCCTAAATTTGGCCCGTGATTTATTCCAGATAGAACAAGATCAGGTTTATTATCCAAGAGTTCAGATAGTGCTAATTTGACGCAATCAGCAGGAGTTCCCGAACATCCCCAAGCTTTTATTCCTTTCTCAAATAATTCGTCTGCCCTTTCCAGTCTTAATGGAGATTGCAAAGTAAGTCCATGACCAGTAGCTGATCTCTCTTGGTCAGGACACACTACTGTCACTTTATGACCTCTCTTCTGTGCTGATTTTGCAAGAGATCTTATACCCTCTGCAAAAACACCATCATCATTACTAATTAGTATATTTAACGGTTCCATTAATCAATTCATTTTATTTATTGACGATATTTAAGTAAGATAAAGTAATACTTATTTTTACTATATCAGTGAGTCAAATTGAATCATTAAGTCAAATTGAGGAAAAGCTAAATAATCTTTCTCTTACTGCAAAAAATAATATAGATAATGCTAATACTCAAGAAGAACTGGATCAATTGAGAGTTTCTCTCATTGGGAAAAAAGGTGATTTATCAATGATTTTGAAAACCATGGGTCAATTATCTGCAACTGATAGACCAATTGTTGGCCAGAAGGCAAATTTAATAAAGATAAATTTGCAAGATCTAATAACTAAAAGAAAAAATCAACTAAACAATCAAGCTTTAGATCATCAGATTAAAAACGAAAAAATTGATGTAACTATTCCTGCAATTGGAACCCCTCCTGGGAATAAACATCCTTTGATTTCAACCCAAGATGAGATCATAGATATTTTTTGTGGTTTAGGATACTCAGTTGAAAGTGGCCCTGAAATAGAAAGTGATTTTTATAATTTTGAATCACTTAACATACCCAAAAATCATCCTGCAAGGGATATGCAAGATACTTTCTATTTAGATGAGAATCTACTTTTGAGGACTCATACTTCGCCTGTTCAAATTAGATATTTAGAAAAAAATCCTCCACCAGTAAGAATTATTGCCCCTGGGAGAGTTTATAGGAGAGATGCTGTAGATGCTACTCACTCTCCTATATTTAATCAGGTTGAAGTTTTATGTATCGATCAGGATATTAATTTTAGTCACCTCAGAGGAACAGTTCTAACTTTTCTAAAGGCTTTTTTTGGAGACATTCCTGTAAGATTTAGAGCTAGTTATTTCCCATTTACTGAGCCTTCTGCAGAAGTAGACGTTCAATGGAAAGGAAAGTGGTTAGAGGTAATGGGATGCGGAATGGTAGATCCTAAGGTCCTAGAAAAATTAGGAATAGATTCAGAGAAATGGACCGGATTTGCGGCTGGATTAGGAGTTGAAAGATTTTGTATGGTAAGACATCAAATTGACGATATCAGAAAATTTTATACCAATGATCTTAGATTTCTAGAGCAGTTTTAATAGGTTAAATTATTTAATTAGTATTGTATAACTTATTAGTTTAAAATGATTATAGTTTTAATTGTTTGATTGGTACGTAAAGCAGGACTGATAGTTAATGATGGTAAAGAACTGGCTGTTCATACTGCAAGTTCTGTGCAGGAAAAATTGGAAAAATCCAATTATGAGGTAGTAAGAGTTAGCAGTTCTGGTGGGATGGTTGGATTCGCAAATCCAGATCAACATGTTCGTCCTTTGGGATATACGAATTGCGTTCCAGAGGGGTTTGATTCGGCAATGGAATTTGCAATTGTTCTTGGTGGAGATGGAACCGTTCTTTCTGCAGCGAGGCAAACTGCACCTGCAAAAATTCCAATCCTTACAATAAATACTGGTCATTTAGGATTCCTTGCAGAGGCTTATTTATCTAATTTAAATGAGGCTATTGATAAGCTCATTATTGGGAATTGGGATATTGAAGAAAGAACTTGCTTCATAATCAGTGTAATGAGAAATGATCAGAGGAGATGGGAGTCTCTTTGCCTTAATGAGATGGCACTTCATAGAGAACCTCTTACAAGTATGTGTCATTTTGAGATTTCTATAGGGAGACATGCACCTGTGGATATTTCAGCTGATGGAGTGATTTTATCAACTCCAACAGGATCTACAGCATATTCTCTGAGTGCTGGAGGACCAGTAATCACACCTGATTGTCCAGTCGTCCAATTAACTCCAATTGCTCCCCATTCATTGGCATCTAGAGCATTAGTTTTTAATGACTCAGAGCCAGTGACTGTTTTCCCCGCGACTCCCGAAAGATTAGTGATGGTTGTTGATGGGAATGCTGGTTGTTATGTTTGGCCTGAAGATAGAGTTTTAATAAGAAAAAGTAAACATTCAGTAAAATTTATTAGACTTGAAGACCATGAATTTTTCCAAGTTTTAAGAAATAAGCTTGGTTGGGGTTTGCCACATGTGGCTAAACCTAACAAATAACAATAATTTGAATTTATTTTTTCCCTTTTAAAAGAAAAACAGGATTATTTGGTTCTAATCTCGCTCCCTCAGCGATACTTAAGCTTTTATAGGTCTGAATTAAATTTAAATTTGTTTTGAAATTTTTATCTTCTAATTCCTCCTTTAATTCTCTAATAGTTTGAATGTCAATTATTGGGATAACGATAATATCTCCATCACTCATTCCCTGAGCCAGTTTTTTAATAATTTTAATTTTAGTCTTTTTATTACAACCTCCAATTACTAATCTATTGGGTTTTTCAAATGAACTTAAATTTCTCGTATTTAAGGTATTGTTTATATCTTCCTCAAAAATAAATTTTGGTTTAACACCAAGCCTTTTTGAGTTTTCTAATATTAGTGCTTTTGTGCCAATCCTTTTATCAATACAAAATAAATTTAAATTAGGCCGTATTTTTAATGCCTCTAAACCAATTGAACCACAACCTGCGCCTATATCCCATATAACACCATTTTTAGGGAGCTCTAGATCAGCTAATATTTGAACGCGAACCTCTCTTTTTGTTAATAAATTTGGTCTATCATCAAAAGTTTTAAAAATATGGTCTTTAATCCCGAAAAGTGGAAGATTATTATTTGAGTAATTATTCTTTGTTTTTATAAGAACAACAATGTTCAAACTTGATATATCAGAGGGAAATGACTCTTTAAGATTTAATTTTCTTATATTTTCATCATCAAAGCCTAACTCCTCGCAGAGCCAAAAATCATAGAGGTCAATCAGATCTAATTCTGATAAGTTTTTTTTAATTATTTCTAAACTTTTGTTATTTGAATCTGTAATAATAGCTAAACTTGAAGGCCTTGCTTTAAGAGCCTCAACTAACTTGGTTGAATCTCTGCCGTGAATACTAACATTAACGGTATCTTGCCATGGGATCTTTAACTTCCTGAATGCTAATTGAATGCAGGTATTTGAAGGGTAGAAACTTAATTCATCTTTTGAAAAATTTTCTAGTAGTATTCTCCCAATTCCAAACCAAAGTGGATCTCCTCTCGAAATTAAAATAACATCAGTTTTTTGAGATCTAATCCAGTGAATAAGTTCGTTATTACTGTTGCTGGAAAAAAATGATTTATTTTTTTTTGAATCATTATCGATCCATGATTTTATTTCTTCAAAATATGAATTGGGAACTGCAATATTTCTTGTACTTATAAATAGATCTTGTAATTTGGAAGGTAAATCTCTAAATTTAAATGAATTAATACCTAATACATGAATTTTTCTATTAACTTCGGTCATAGATATTTAAAGGTATTAAACTGATTGAATGTTTTATTAAATTATCTTATTATTATTCGAGCCATCATAGTAAATTAATTGTCTGAAAGGAGAAAGAGATTACATGATTTATTGTTAACTCTAATTAATAAAGATAGTGATTTTGAGTTTATTGAAGAAGATTCTAGTGATTTGACATCTAGCTATTCTGAAAAAGACACTTTGAATTTATCTCGAGTTATAGAAAAAAATCGTAAAATAATAAAAAGATATCAAGCTATTGTAAGAACAGCTGTAACTCTAGATGCACTGATGGATTCTGAAAATGAAGAAAATTACAAAATCAAGTAAAAATATTTTTTTAAAAGGAATTTTCCCTTTAGTTTTACTAATATCCCTTATTTTTAATCCATTAAAAGTATCTGCAGAAGTTGCTGAAACAGAAATAAATGGGGAATTAATAAATGCTAGTAGTGAGTTTTTAAGGGATTTGGATTTTGAAACTTGGCAATTAGTAGCTTATAAATCTCCTCTTTTTGCAGATAAATTGATCTTGAGAGTAATAGGATATCCCGGCAATCTTAGGATTGATCATCCCACTGACTTAAGTGTTGAATCAGGAAGGAAAAAGTGGATTTTGGATGATAAAACATTACTTAATGTAGAATTAGCAAATGATGGAAGACAAGCTGCTGCAGAATTTGATCTTGATGAATTGATTAAAAATTTAGATAAAAATAGACCATTAAGATTATCTTTGTCGGGAGTTTTTTCTGAGCTGCCTGTCCCTCCCTTTGTTGTTAAAGAATGGAGATCAATAAACTGAAATTGATTTTTAGAGATGTCTGAAAAAAATGTAAGCCATACAAAATGGATGAAAAGGGCAATTTTTTTGGCTTCTTTAGGCAAAAATACAACTAGTCCTAACCCTAGTGTGGGAGCAGTAATAATTGATAAGAATGGAAATCTTATCTCGGAAGGTTTTCATTACAGGACAGGGATGCCTCATGCTGAGGCGATGGCTTTTAATAATTTAAAAAAAGATGCTAAAGGTGGAACAATGTATGTAAATCTTGAACCTTGCTGCCATCATGGCAAAACACCTCCATGCGTAAGTAAGGTAATTTCTTCAGGAATTAAAAAAATTTTTATATCTATTCAAGATCCTGATAAAAGAGTTGCTGGTAAAGGTATTAAATTGCTTAAAGAGGCTGGAATTCAAGTTGAATTGGGTTTATGTAAAAAAGAATCTTTAGAATTAAATAAGGCTTTTATTCATAGGAATAAAACTGAAAAAGCATTTGGGGTACTTAAATGGGCAATGAGTATTGATGGCAGAATAGGTTTAAAAAATGGAAAAAGTAAATGGATTTCTAATGAAGAATCAAGATCATTAGTTCACTCTTTTAGAGCAGAATTTGATGCAATAATCATTGGAGGAAATACATTAAGAAAAGATAATCCTCTTTTGACTTCAAGGGGTTTAAAAAATCCTGAGCCTTTACGAGTAATTTTTACAAAAAGTTTGGATCTACCTTCAAGATCTAATCTTTGGGATTGCGATAAAGCAAAAACTATTATTATTTATGATTCTTCTACAGCAAATGAAGGTTACCTTAATAGGATTCCTAAATGCGTGGAGGTTAAAAAAATATCATCAGATAATCCAGAATTAATTTCAAGAATACTAGCTAAAAGAGGTTGTAACAAGGTTTTGTGGGAATGTGGACCTAGATTGGCTACAGCTGCTATTAAATCTAATTGTATTCAAGAAGTTATTGCTTTTATTGCTCCAAAAATTTTAGGAGGAGAAAATTCTATGAATCCTTTAAGTGATCTTGACTTTAGTGAAATGAAGGAAATTATTGAACTAAGAAATTCTCAGTTTGGTTTGATTGGAAATGATATATGCCTTAAGAGTTCATTAGATTATTAATTTCGCTTCCAACGAAAATGGGTCAAAGTACCGTACGGTTCTTACCCAAATAAAATAATACAGATACGGAAACTCTTGGTTTAGTTTATAATAAGTTCATAATTTGACACCACTATGCCAATAAGACAAGACGATAATCAACCTAATAGAAGATTCGGAATAGTTAATATCATTTTAATAGGAGTTGGAGCTTTACTTTTATTCAGTAGTCTTTTCCCGAATCAGAATATGCAGATACCAAGAGTACCTTATTCACTTTTTATCGATCAAGTAAATGATGGTGAAGTTAAAAGAGCATATATTACTCAAGAGCAAATTAGATATGAATTGAATGGGGCTGAGGAAGGTGCTCCTTCAGTATTAGCTACAACTCCTATCTTTGATATGGATTTACCACAAAGACTAGAGAGTAAAGGGGTAGAATTTGCCGCTGCACCTCCTAAAAAACCTAATTTCTTTTCAACAATTTTAAGCTGGGTTGTACCTCCATTGATTTTTATACTTGTTTTGCAATTTTTTGCAAGGAGAAGTATGGGAGGTGGAGGCGCACAAGGGGCTTTAAGTTTTACAAAAAGTAAGGCTAAAGTTTATGTTCCAGATGATGAATCAAAAGTAACTTTTGCTGATGTGGCAGGTGTTGATGAGGCTAAAGATGAATTAACTGAAATAGTTGACTTTTTAAAAAAACCAGAAAGATATACAGATATTGGCGCAAGAATTCCCAAGGGTGTACTTTTAGTGGGCCCTCCTGGAACAGGTAAAACTCTTTTGTCAAAAGCAGTTGCTGGTGAAGCTGAGGTTCCCTTTTTTATTATTTCTGGTTCTGAATTCGTAGAACTTTTTGTTGGTGCTGGTGCAGCCCGAGTTAGAGATTTATTTGAACAAGCTAAAAAGAAAGCTCCATGCATAATATTTATTGATGAGTTAGATGCAATTGGTAAAAGTCGTTCTGGTTCAATGGGAGTTGTAGGAGGTAACGATGAAAGAGAGCAAACCCTAAACCAGCTACTTACTGAAATGGATGGTTTTGCTTCTACTGATAAGCCTGTGATAGTTCTTGCTGCGACCAACCAACCAGAAGTCCTTGATGCTGCTCTTTTAAGACCCGGTAGATTTGATAGACAAGTACTAGTAGATAGACCCGATTTGTCTGGGAGAAAAACGATACTGGAGATATACACTAAGAAAGTTAAATTAGCTGATTCAATAGACTTAGACTCTATTGCACAGGCTACAAGTGGTTTCGCAGGAGCCGACTTGGCTAATATGGTTAATGAGGCTGCTTTACTTGCTGCAAGAGCTAAAAGAAAGAGTGTGGAACAACAGGATTTGAGTGAGGCTATTGAAAGGGTAGTTGCTGGTCTTGAAAAGAAAAGTAGAGTTCTACAAGATGATGAGAAGAAAGTTGTAGCCTATCATGAAGTTGGCCACGCCATTGTTGGTCACCTTATGCCCGGAGGGTCAAAAGTTGCAAAAATTTCCATTGTGCCAAGAGGTATGAGTGCGCTTGGATATACTCTTCAACTGCCAACGGAAGAAAGGTTCTTGAATTCAAAAGATGAATTAAAAGGACAGATAGCTACACTGCTTGGAGGTAGGTCTGCAGAAGAAGTTGTTTTTGGGAAGATTACTACTGGTGCTTCAAACGATCTACAAAGAGCAACAGATATAGCAGAACAAATGGTTGGCACATTTGGAATGAGCGATATTCTTGGACCTCTTGCTTACGACAAACAAGGCGGAGGTCAGTTTTTAGGTAATGGAAATAATCCTAGAAGATCTGTTAGTGACGCCACCGCTCAGGCAATTGATAAAGAGGTCAGAGAGCTAGTTGATGATGCACATGAGACTGCACTCAAAATTTTAAGGAACAATTTATCTCTTTTGGAATCAATTTCTCAAAAAATTCTCCAAGAGGAAGTTATTGAAGGTGATGATCTCAAAGCTCTCTTGGAAGAATGTAAAATGCCTGCATAGTATAATTTAGGTTTTTATAGATAAGTTAGATGATAAAACCTATCAAGCTTGCACAAAAAGATTTTTTATCAAGCTTAGATATGTCAACTGAAGAGTGCACCCATATTATAGATCTTGCAAAAAATATAAAGAATAATAGCCTAAATCTGGAATATGAAAATAAAGTCTTGGGTCTAATTTTTGACAAATCATCAACTCGTACAAGAGTTAGTTTCCAAGTCGCAATGTCAAGACTTGGGGGGACAACTATAGATCTCAATCCGACCACATCACAAATAGGTAGAGGTGAACCTATAAAAGATACAGCAAGGGTTCTAAGTAGATATTGCGATTTAATTGCAATTAGAACTTTTAATCATTCAGATCTTGAGGAGTATGCAAAGTGGTCTACAAAACCAGTTATCAATGCTCTTACAGATTTAGAACATCCATGTCAGGCCTTAGCTGATTTTTTAACAATAAAGGAGGTATTTCAAGATTTTAGAAATGTAGTTTTGACTTTTATAGGCGATGGAAATAATGTTGCACATTCCTTGATCTTGTGTGGGGCATTATTAGGAGTTGAAGTAAGGATTGCTTGTCCAAAGGGGTTCTTGCCAAATCCTTTTATTATCAAAAAAGCTCGTGAAATTTATAAAAGTGATGATTTGTTAAAAATCATTCATGATCCCCAAACTGCTGTAAAAGGAGCAAATGTTTTGTACACAGATGTTTGGTCTTCTATGGGAGAGGAAAATCAAAAGGAGAATAAAGATAAAGAATTTAATGGATTTACTATTGATACTGATTTGTTAAGTAAGGCTAATAAAGATGCAATTGTTTTGCATTGTTTGCCTGCTTATAGAAATAAAGAAATTACTGATGAAGTAATTGAAAGTAAAAACAGTAGGATTTTTGATCAAGCGGAAAATAGACTACATGTTCAACAAGCACTCTTATCCTGCCTTATCCAATAGGAATACTTGCAAATTAATTAATAAAAGGGTACAAATGTATTAGTTTATATTTGTTTTATGGAAACCTCCTCAGGGGATAATCTTACGCAAGCTCAAAATGAGCTCTATGGTTGGATAAAAGATTATATGAAAAACTTCCAACATAGCCCATCAATCAGGCAGATGATGAAAGCCATGGGATTAAAATCTCCTGCCCCAATTCAAAGTCGCTTAAAGCATTTACAAGAAAAGGGATATATCTCATGGCAAGAAGGTAAAGCAAGAACAATGCAAATAGTTGATGAAATTATAGAAGGAGTACCAATTATGGGTTCGGTCGCAGCTGGAGGTTTAATTGAGACTTTTTCCGATGTTCAAGAGAATTTAGATATTTCAGATGTTTTAAAAAAGAAAAATGTTTTTGCTCTTACAGTTAATGGAGATTCAATGATAGATGCCTGTATAGCTGATGGAGACATGGTTTTGATGGAGCCAATCACTGATTCATACTCTCTTAGGAATGGAACTATTGTTAGTGCAATGGTTCCTGGGTTAGGAACTACTCTAAAGTATTTTGTTAAGAGAGGAGGACAAGTATTTCTAGAGGCAGCAAATCCTGCTTATGAGCCAATAATTGTTGATATTGATCAAATCTCGATTCAAGGAAAATTACTTGCAGTTTGGAGGAAAGTCTAAATTTAAAAAATTTCTATTTAGTTCGCTGATTAACATATAATAAATTTCATAACTGAAAAAAATATTGAAAAATTTTCAACAAATAAATCTTTTTATTTTTTTAAATGGATTATTGATATTTGACTTCTTACCTATTCATCCAATCAAAATTTTTGCCAAAGATCTTGATTTAAGTGATTTAACAAAAATAAATAATAATTCTCCTCAATTTAAACCTATGGAAACTCAAAAAGGCTTTGATTTTTCAATTAGTAACTATATATCTAAAAACAAAATGATTGAGGATTTAAAAGCTAATGGAGATGGATTATTTAATCTTTTGGCGTTTGAACAAAAAGATTTAGAAGAAGAGTTTTTTGTGGAAATAGATTCCGATTTACAGTATAGAGATAAAGATTTATTTGTAGCAGAAGGTAACGCGATAATTTATCTTTCTGATGCAACCCTTTCAGCCGAATTAGTAAAATATGATCTTACAAATAAAATATTAACTGTAGTTGGAAATGTAATATTTAAAAAAGGGGAGCAGTATTTTGAAGCTTCAAAACTAATTTATAATTTAAAAGAAGATACAGGTAATATTTATGATGTTTATGGATTGCTAGATAGTAAAACTTTTGGAGAAGATTTCAAATTAGAATTAGATAAGAATGCAAAAAAATTAGAAAAATTAGAAAAAATAAAGGGCACTAATCAACCAAAATATATAAATACTGCCACGATAGGATTGGTAAATAAATTTGAAGATGATAAAGCTTTTAATATTACAGATACAGATTTAGAAATTCCTAAAATTAGTAGGTGGAGATATAAAACTAATGAGTTTATCTATAATTCAAAAACTTTAGAATCAAAAAAAATATATTTTACAAATGATATTTATAATAAACCACAATTTATTTTTCTTAGTAAAAATTTTTCTGCAGAAATAATTGATAATAAGTTAAGACTTTTGAGCAAAAATAGCTGGATAATATTAGATAATAAATTAAAAATACCAATTGGAAGACAATCAGTTATTGATAAAGAGGATTCTTTAATAAGATGGGGATTTGGAGCTGATTTTGATGACAAAGATGGATACTTTTTTTATAGAAGCTCATACCCAAAGAAGATTTTCAGAGATTTTAGTCTGCAACTCCAACCTTATTTTTTAATACAAAGAGCTCTTAAGGGCAATACAAATGCCTTTAGAGCAAAAAATACCTCGGTTTTCAGCGGTAAAGAAAAGAATGATATAAGTTTTTCTGATTACCTTGCTTTAGATTTGTTATTAAATGGTAAAGAGAAAAATTGGAACATTGAATCCAAAATTCAGTTAAATAGTTTAGATATCTCTAGACTTGATGAGTCATTAAGAACTAAGTTAATATTATCAAAGAGAATCAATTTAAAAAATACTCAGAAAACTAAAAGCAATATAACTAATGATTATGCTTTAAATAAAATAAGTGATATTCAGGGAGATTTAAATAACGATAAGTTTTTAAATAATTTTATTGGTATTGACGAAACTGCTGATTCAAAACCTAACTTTAAAGAAGATAACTCTTTAAACATTTATTCAGAAAAGAATAAACAAACTTTTACTAATTTATTGGATATTCAAATTTATAACATTTTTAGAGAAAAGGTCGTAAAGGATTTTGCTACTGAAGAGATTCATTTTGCGAGTGGATTTAATATCGCAAATAAAAAAGCATGGTTAAACAATGAGAAATATTCAAGTTTATCTTTAATTTATGATCTAGGACATTTCAAGTCTAAAAGTAGATCCGTAGATGAATTTAGAGAATTGTTTAGAAATTCTTTTGTAGGACAATATAATTATCAATTTCCAATTTGGAAGAAAAATGCATTAGATAAAACTATAGATAAAACTTATAAATTTACTCCTAATGTTATTTCGCAATCTTTAGATTGGTCAACAGCAATTCAATCAGGTATTTTCTTATATAGTGATGGATCTAATCAAAATGTTTTAAAGTTTAAAACCGGACCAGTTTTAACTATTGGAAGCTTTAAGAAAAAAATCTTAGATTACACTAAAGTCAGAGCTAATTATAATTACACTTTAAAAGAAGGCCAGAGTCCATTCAGTTTCGATAACATCGATGATGAACCAAGAATAAACTTAAATTTACAACAACAGATTTTTGGCCCATTGTTATTAAGTTTTGATACCTCTGTAAATTTAAATACTGGATCTTATACAAATGTAAAATATGGATTAGATTTTAAAAGAAGAGCTTATTCAATAGGTGCTTTTTATAATTCAACAGATAAGAGTGCAGGTATAAAATTTAATATATTTAATTTTGATTATTCTGGATTGAGTGATAAATTCTAAAGATTGGTTTATATCTTTAATCCTCTTGTTTTAAACCTAATTTGTTTTTTTTCTTTTTCTATCATCTATCCATTCCCAAAAACAATTTTAAAGAAGCTGCGAAATGGATCAAGGAAAGATTTAGAAATGGTACTACAACTTGTTAATCTCTAGGACAATTTTAAAGAGTAGATTCCAATAATTAAACGCAATAAAGTAATATAAGAATTAAGGACGTTACTAAAAAAATCTTAAGATTGATTGATATGAGTTGCGTTTCAAGATTAGGGGGCCATAGCTCAGCTGGTAGAGCACCTGCATGGCATGCAGGGGGTCTGCGGTTCAAATCCGCATGGCTCCACTTAATTTTTTCAGTCATACCAATAGTTTTCAGACAGCGTTTAGTAATAACATAACTTTTGTCACTACTTGTCCAAGCTTGTTTATGCGATTCTGCTCTCTAAAATGCTCTTAGAAGTATTTTTTTTGTTGCAGAAATGAAATCTCCAAAATGGGTTGCTATGACAAGGCAATTAATAAAATCCAATCATGGCTTTGGTTGGTCAATATCTGGTTGGGAAAAGAATAATAAGTTGATAACTAAGGTTGTTTATAGATACCCAGATGGTTCAAGAAATTCTATTTTGCTTGACCTTAATTGGGCTTCAGATAACAGCAAAAAAATGACAGATATTATTGATGAACTTGCTGATTTAATGAAAGAAAGAAATGTTGATTTAGCCAAAGCTTATGAACTAATTAATGGAGGAAAAATATCAAAAGGAATTAAAAAAGAAATTAATTGGGAAGCATTAACTGATGAATTTATTTATGACGAAAGAGGTAATAGAAGAGATACAACAAAGCGTGATTTGATGACAAGAATGTATAGAACTTTGCAAGCTGTTAATGCAAAACCAAAGCCAAGAAATGGAGAACAATTATTTAAAAATTATGCAGAATTATTTTTTGATAGAACTATGCCAAAAGGCGGAGTTGGTAGAAAAAGAAATATGGGAGATTTAAGAGCATTTTTAAATTGGGCTGTTTTAGAGAAAAAATATTTAGGTGTTGAATGGTTGCCTTTAACTTCAAAACAATATGCAAAATATATTGGTGCAGTTCCAAAAGGTAAAAAATCAAAGGTCAGAGAACCCATTTCTACCCCTGATCTTGAGATGTTATTAGAAGCATTAAAGAGAGAAAATAAGCTTGGTCTAAGGGCAATAGTGGTACTCTCAGCGGTATATGGAATAAGGATTTCAGAGATAGCAAATATGAAAATTAAAAATAAAAAAGTTGAAATTACAACCCTAAAACAAAACGTAAAAACCATGCTTGAAGAACCACATGTAAGAACTGTGGAACCTCTAAATTTACCTAATCTTGCAAAAGAAGGAGAAAAAATTATTTCTGATTTAGAGTCTGGAAAAATAAAATATCCTGATCCAATTCTTAGAGCTATTGCAAAATCAGATGATGAAAAAGGCTACAAATTAATAGGAGAAAGATTTGGAAAAATGTTAAATAGATTTTGGTTTTGGAAAGAATTAAAAACTAAAAATCCAAATTATGTTCCCTATAGTTTTCGTCATTCTTTTGCTTGGAGAGCATCAATGGAAACGACCCCTGCATTACCACTAAGAACAATTTGCGATTATATGGGTCACGATCCAAAAACTCATTTGACCTATTACGGCAAGTGGTCGAATGATGCAGAAAATAAAAAACGTATTGAAGAAGCTAATAAAAATAATGCGGAAAAATACGCACTTGCACGCACTTGATTAATCACTATACTGACAATAATTGATGCCTTGAAATTATCTAATTTCTTGGAGAGAGGTAAACAAAAGGAAGATTTACGGCTTCCCTGATCCTCAGTAATAGCTCATATATAAACCCTGACTTCTTAAGTCTCTGAAGATGAAGCGACCCAAATTAAACTTAAAACAAAAATCTGGTAGAAAAAAAATTGACGTTGATGATTTTCTTAGGAAGATTCATCAAGCAAAATCTGCTGGAGATGAGTTTGTTTTGGATATTTATAGGACTGTTTATCCTAAATTTCCACGTCACTTGAAAGAGGTTTTAAAGAGGAAAGGAATAACTCTGTAGTATTCAATGACAACTGAATATGCAAGGCAAAAGCTGTTAAAAACAGCTGATGCTTCGAGGTACTTAGGGGTATCAACTAAAACCCTAAGACGTTATCGGGATCTGGAAGGCGGTTTTCTAGTTCAAGATAAAGAGTGGTTTTCTGGTGCATTTGATAACAGCCCTATTAGATGGGATATTGAAAAATGCGAAGAAGCTTTAGCTAAAAGAAGAAGAGGATTTTCAAAATATAAGGACTTTCAAATAGCAAAAAAAATTATTCAGGATCAACAAAAATGACCCCTAAAAAGATAGAGGTCATTAATGCTGTAACCAACAACATTGTACCTCCAGAACAACAACACCTGCATATATTGCAGATGCTATTGAACCTGAATCCTGTTCCAATTACTAGCTCTAGTGATGAAGAGTTATTGGTTCAAGTGCAGAAATTAGAGCAGATTCAATCCTTTTGTGGATTCCTTCCAATATGGAAAGGAAGTAAAAAACCAAAAGTTAAAGAATGGGGAGATGAACCGCATCTTTCATTATTAGAAGCTTTAGGTTTTGCTCCAGCTGCACTAGCTGTAAGAAGTCCTAATTTACTTTGCCTTGATTATGACAAGGAAAGTTCATTTGATTTTGCAGCTGAAAGGGGAATTGATTTCACTTATCCAACTTGGCATATCAGAAGAACAGATAATGTTCAGCGATTTAAGCAAGTGTTTCTAGTGAGTGATGAATTACTTTCAGAATTGCCTAATAGATCAATTAAAAGAACTATCAATTATTTAGATTCTGGACTTGATATTTTCTTGAGCAACAAAGCTTACATTATTTTTAGTGGAGAGCATGAGCTAGGAAAAGGGCAATATTATTCTCCAGCTGGACTTACTGTTTCTAATCTTCAACCACCTCCAAAAATTGTTTGGGATTTAATTTTAGAAATTGGAAGTTTTGAACCATTTTCAAGAAAAAGGAAATTTAGCACTAAAAGTAAAAAAATGAATCCCTGCATTATTTGCGGAAGAGATGAAAGACTTTGGTGTTCTGAATCTGATAATGGTCTAATTTTTTGCATGAATGGATCAACCTTCAATGCAGAGAAAAAACATGGCTTTTTAAAAATTGGAGATGTTACCAGTAATGGCTATGCCTTAGTCGGGCAAAGTCCAACTTGCAATACTTTCAAACTCGACCAACCCCAAAAACACAAACCCAGAAGAACCACAAAATTAAGGAGGTCAATTCGTGTTAAAAGATAATGTTATTGAATCTATTGAAGATGATTCAAAAGCTTTTGATCGGTTGGTTGAAATGGCTGTTTATTTAATAACAACAAATGAACCAGTTATTAAAAGAGCAGGGATTTTAAGAAATCAGGCAAAGATGGAAAGCATACCTTTATCTAGCAAAGATGTATTTCTAATTCTGGCTAAAGCTAGAAGAGATATTGAAGGTATAGATGAAGGAGAGAAACCTAATGTTGAATTAGATGTTTCTGAAGAGAGTTGGCTTTGGGATCAATTAATTACTGAAGCCAATTTAACTCTTATTGTTTCCATGCCTAAAGTTGGAAAGTCTAGTTTGGTTGGAGCATTTCTTGGTCAACTTAGTTCAGGATCAACTGAATATTTAGGCAAAGAAATCAAAGGAGAAAAAAGAAGTATTTATATAGTGGGATCGGATCAACCTTTAAATGATTGGGTCAAGATATTAATTCCAGCTGGACTTGCTGAAAGAACAGCATCAGGAAAAGTTATTTTGAAAGAACCATTAAAAAGGTTATGGCATAAGGGCAAGCCACTTCACTTAACTGAAGAAAGTATTGAATTACTTTATGGATTAGCAAAAAATGATCCTAATTCCATTTTTGTATTTGATGCTTTTGCAAGTCTTATTTCTGGCTTGGGTTTAGATGAAAACCACGCTGCATCTGTTGAGCCTATTCGCATGTTGACTGAAGCACTTGCTGCAACAAAAGCAACACCAATCTTGTTGCATCATGCAAGCGGAGGTAATTCTGGAGAAAGAGCAGTTAAGGCAAGTAGAGGAACTAAAGCTTTGCCAGCGGAAGCTTCTCAAATACTTGAATTAGATTGGTTAATTCCTGAAGATAAACATGATAATAGAGTTACGATTTCTTCAGCTGGTAGAAATTCAACGCCTGTTGATATGGTTATTGAGCAAGTTGATCGGGCTGTTTGGGTAAATCTTGGGAGCAAATCAGAAATTGCTGAAAACCTAAGATTGGAAAAAGTAAGAGAAAAACTAAACGATAGGCAAGAGTTGGTTTTAACTTTTCTTGAACAGCGTGATGAGAAGAATAAAGGCATGTTTACTACTTCTCAAGATTTAGTTGAAAATCTCAAATCAGAATTTGAAGGAGACAACACTAAAGCATTATCAACGCTTAACCAACTAGAAAATAAAAAGCTAATTTATTCAAAATATCGAAATTTTGAAGGGAAAGGAAAATGCAGAATTTTCTACCCAAATAAAAAATAAAGGCTTTTTTAAAACTGGCTATTTATCCTATTTACCACCCCTAAATAGGGTAAATTGGCACTTTTTAGAAAGGGTATCTGCACGATATGCAGGGGTCATTGAATCTAAAATTTTAGTTATAGATTTACTTTTAAATTTCTAATTTTATGATTAAGAGCAGAATTGAGAGCAAACAAAAAAAGTAGTTCAGCTATAATAGAAGTATGGATTCTTTAGATGTTTACACCAAGAGAAATATCATGGATTACCTTTCCCACCCAGAGGAAAGTAAAGATAAAAATTATTCAAAAGAAAGACAACAAATAAGGCAAGAGTTAAGAAGGCAAGATAATCAAACGAAAAAAATGGGAGGAGTTGTTGATTGGAATTATTTGCTCAACCACGTTGATTCTTTTTAGCAATACATGCTACAAAGATTAAATGAACTGTTATCCAATTAGAGAAAGGAAAGATTGGTTTATAACAGATAGGAAACCAACTATCTGTCCTCATTGTGGTGCGAAGGAAGTTAAGAAATCAGTTTTTGGTATGCCAAGTGCTGAAGATTATTATGAAGCGAAATATCATTTTCAGGGTTGCATACCAGATTTCCCCGAACCTCGAACATGGGGTTGCTGTAAATGTGATGCCGCATTTTTTAAAAATACTCAAAGAAATTTAGATGCACTAAATGGAATATGGAGAAGAAAATCTGAACCCGAAGAAGGAGAGAAAGTTATTAAAAGAACTGAAAAAGAAAAAGCGGATTTAATGAATGAAGTTATGGAGAAATGGGTAAAAGAACAAAAAGAGCAAAGTTTAGAAATACCTTTTTAATCCAATTCTTCTAATATTGTTTCTTTTGGAATCTCCTCCAGAATCGTTTTATCTGAATCAATAAAATCTAAAATATCTTCTTTAGGAATAAAATCTAAAATTGATTTTTTATTCTTATCCATTTGACCCATTGAAGTAAGTTGTTGATCTTCCATGCTTAAAACCAACATTGTGATTAACTTGCTGATGGTCTAATCCAATCAACCGCATAAGCACTTTTGCATTGGCTGCAACAGCACTAAATTGACCCTTCTTCATAGCTTCAAACATGGCTGTTTCTAACACACAGATTAGTTTTGCAGTCATTTCAGGGCGATTAAGGTCGCCTTCTTCAACATCATCTTTTATTAAAAGGTAGGCATGGGAAGCGATTTGCCTTGCTCTACGTCTGGATATTGAATATTTTTCGGCAACAAGGGAAGTAACAGCACTATAAGCTTTACCTTCCAATACAAGTTCAGCTGCATGAGCAACTCTTGTTTCCGTTTCTTTTTTACTTGCTCTCTTCATAATCCCTCTTCATTTCTTGGTCAAAACAATACATATTCATTTCTCTCATAGCCCAACAAAGTGAAGAAGCAAAAACTGCAACTGTTGTTGGATTGGCATAAAATTCAACCAAATAATCAGCAACAACTCTTACTTCTTTTGAGATCATAAAACTGATTCAATTAACTCTTTTCTGGTTTTCATCTTTGCCAATTCTTCAGCAAGATAAGTTTGATTTAATTCTTTTTCTCTATTGGAAATAGATAAATCTAATTGAGATAAATGTTGCTCAATTCTTTTTTTATAAATTGGAATTTTTACCAATTCTTTGAGATGTTCAAAAGCCCAAGATTCGTAACCTTCGGGAAGTCCAGAATCATAAGTTCCTTTTTTCATTTGTTCATCTCTCATCTGAATTAGCTTGTTAAAAACAATTCGATAATGTTCGCCTGAAAGATGCAACCAACCAAAACATGGGTGTAATTTTGCAAGTGCCATAATTAAAAATTTGGAAGTCCTGTAGTTAGATTTAAATTATTTCTTTGGCGATATTCTCTTAATTCTTTTGCTCTCTGATTTTGGTCTTGTAAGGCTGCAATTTTTTTAGCCATACTTGCAGCTGCTTCTTCTCTTGCTTGTTCAATTTCTTGTTGTCTTGAATGATAACCAGAATTAAATCCTAAATAACTTGCAACTGCTGGTTGATGTTTTTCAATGATAAATTTAGCTGTCATTGTGAGCTTACTTGGGTCAAAAGGTTGACCCCATTTTCTTTCAGGAATCATGCTTTTTTTAAACTCATAATTCTCTAATAATTTGTTCTCAAGTCCTTGAGCTTCAGCTTCAACCTTTTCTTGATTTTGAAAAGATTGGCTTATTTTGTTATTGAGTTCTTCAGGATCAAACATAGGAAAAACTATTAAATACTTACCTATAATATATACCCTATTTATCATATTTAGCTATACTAAAAGCGTTGCAAGAACTGCAATTTGGCGTAACTTGGGCTGCTGCAACCAGCCCTTTTTTAATGACAAAATATAATTAATAAATATACAAGATGCTAGTTATATCAATGAGTTTACTAACTTCTAAATGCTTGGACAATTCTGCTCTTATGTCTGCTCTCAGCTATGTTAAAATACTGTCATAAACCCTGTAATTGCCAGTATTTGCAAGGCTATTGGCTACTGCATGGCATGCAGGGGGTCAGCGGTTCGAGTCCGCTTGGCTCCATGAGTATTTTGCTTGTAATACTAAATAGTTTGGTTTATTTATCATAACAAAACGATAGGTTTTGATATTGTTAAATATGGTTAATCATGGCAACAAATTTACATTTTCAAAAGTTTAAAAGGAACATTCTCATGTGGAAGTTTTTTCTCAAAAAATCACTTCCATTTTTTGAAATAAAAATGAATTCGGACTATTGCAGAATATAGATATTTTTTACCTACTAGTTTTATATTGACTAATATTAACTTTATTTAGATATCTTTCAAAGTAGTCAATTGTTTGTTGCATACCTACTTTTAGGTCAACTAAATCTTTCGGATCCATTTCTATAAGTCTTAGAGTATTTATATCTGCTTTAACAATTGAACCAGGTATCTCACCAGGTCGCATTGGAAGATTAATAATCTTAGATCGGCTCCCAGATAATGAAATTATTAATTCTGCTACTTCTTTTACACTATTATGTTTTTCTGGTCCAACTTCTATTGGAACTTTAAAGACTTCTCCTTGATGAGCTTTCAATAATGCATTAACCAATGCTTTTGCAACATCTGCAACAAAAACCATATCACTTATTTGTGATCCATCTCCATATATTTCAACATCCATATTTGATAAGGCACGACAAACAAAAGAGGGAGTAATCTTTCTAACTTTACCAGGTCCAAAGGGAGAAAATGCAACTTGTCTTGGACCATATGCATTGACAGCTCTAACAATATTTACTTTTGTACCTCTATATTTATTAAACATATCTATAAACCTTTCTATCATCGATTTAGTAATACTATAAGTATTATTCATCCAGTGATTCCCAACCGCGATATAAGAACCAGGTAAATTATATTGTGCCGCTGCCTCTAAAATATTTAAACCTCCCATGATATTAGATTGAGCAGCAGGTCTAGGATTATTTATGGTTTCTTGTGTTCCTAGAACAGCTGCTAAATGAATCCATCCATCAGAGTGAGCCATTGCTTCTGTAACGGCAACTTCATCAAGAATATCTCCTTGAAATATTTCTACACCGTCTGGATACTCATGTGAAAGTCTTCTATGATGGTCAAAGATTACAGGAACATAACCTCTTCTCTTAAGCTCTTCAACCACATATTGGCCAATAAAGCCCATCCCTCCAGTAACTAATATTTTCAATTAACTTAAAATTTTAGCTATACATTAAAATTATAATTAAATTTTATTAATTAAGCCATTAATAGGATTCGTTTATTTAATTAACAAATTTACTGAATTATATTTGGAACTTAATTTTAATGGAATTTAATAATTAATTTTAAGATATAGTTTTTGAATAATATTAAGTTGATAAAGCGTTAATGATATTTAGATTTAATTAGAATGGAAGCATCACACAAAAAATATTTAAGAATTAAATCCCTGTGAAGATAATTATTTATTGTTTAAATTTTGCACCCGAGATCGTTGGAACAGGCAAATATAATAGCGAACTTGTAAATTTTCTACATAACAAGGGTCATAAAGTTAATGTAATTACTTCACCAAAATATTACCCAGATTGGAAAATTAAAAATAATAAATATGAATTAGATAAAAATTTTAATTTTAAAGTTTATAGATGCCCTATATATGTACCCAAAAAACCCACAGGTATAAAGAGAATTTTACATTTAATTTCTTTTTCAATTACAAGTTTTCCAATTTTAATTATTCAATTATTTTGGAAGCCCGATTCTGTAATTCTAATTGCCCCAACAATATTATGTTTCACAAATATTTTTATCTTTAAATTATTTTCTAAAAAAAATTTATTTACTCTCCTTCACATACAAGATTTTGAAATAGATGCTGCATTTAATCTAAAAATATTAAGTTTTCCCTTATTAAAAAATATACTTATAAAGATTGAATCTTATATATTCAAGAATTTCAAACACGTAAGTACTATAAGTCATGGAATGATTAAAAAGTTGATTTCTAAAGGTATACAAAAAAGTAAAATTTACCATTTCCCAAATTGGGTTGATGTAAATAAAATAAGGAAAAGTAAATTAATTTATAAGAAAAAAAATTATTATAGAAATAAGTTAAAAATAAACGATGAGACTATTATAATTCAATACTCAGGAACTCTTAATAAAAAAACAGGAATTTACTTTTTACTCCCAATAATAAAATTTTTTGAGAAAGAAAAAAATTTATTATGGCTTTTTTCTTGTGAGGGTCCATTGAAAAAACAATTTGTACAATTAACTAAAAATATTCCAAATATTATCTTTATTCCACTTCAAGAAGAAGAAAAATTTAATGAATTGCTTAATGCTGCTGATATATCTATTATTCCACAAAAGGAAAATACTGAGGATCTTTTTTTACCCTCAAAGTTAATTTCAATTTTAGCTAGCGGAACCCCTGTTGTTGCGAATGTAAAAACTAATAGTGATCTTGGTAAATTAGTAAATGAAGCTGGAATAAGAGTTGATCCAAATGATCAGGCTGGATTTATAAATGCCATAAGTAATCTAAAAGATAATCAACAACTAAGGATCAGATTAGGAAAAAAGGGAAGAATTATTGCTGAAAAAATGTTTAACAAGAATATTGTATTAAATAATTTTAATGATTTTATCGAAAACTATTTCAATCAAAATATTTGCGAAAAAGATTTTTCTAATTAAAAATTGAATTACCAGATTCTTAATGTTTGGCTATATTGAAGGAAAAAGCCTAACAATGCTTAGAGGGAAGCTTAGAGAAAGTTCTACAATATTAAATCAATTTCAAAGATTATTTGATCCCTTTTTTTTGACAAATATTTCTTTCTTAATATTTAATCAAAATCAAATTACAATTAACTTTAATTATTTTCTTATTTTTTTTATAAATTTAATATTGCTTAATCTTAGCAATTTATATGAAAGTTATAGATTAAAAAATTTATACAAGTTAATTCCTAAGATATTCTATTTAAGCTGTTCTATATCTATTTTCAATAATATTTTTACAGTTTTTAGTAAGAATTATAATAATTTTCAATTATTAAATTTTTTTATTTATTGTTTTCTTTTTTTAGTAGTTCATCATATTTTAACAAGAATTTTATTAAGAGTTTTAAGAATCAATGGTTGTAATTCAAGAAATATAATATTTTTTGGAAATAAAAATTCATTTCGTAATTTGTTGATTCAAATTGCTAAAAATCCTTGGCTTGGTTATAAAGTAATTTATTGGTTCAGTCCAAATTCAAATGATCATAAAAAAAGAACGTCAATTGAATCTAAAACTTATAATTGTATAGGAGGTATTAAAGATTTTAAAAAGAAAATTAATAATGAAGAAATAGATAAAATAATTTTTTCTTATGAAAATTCAGATAATATTTCTTTGGAAAAAATTTTAAAAGTAGTTGGCGATTCTTGTATATCATCATCTTTTTTAATTGATAAAAAAATTCCTTCGATGAGTCTGAAAAAGGAAAATTTTGGTGACAATTTAGCTCTTAATATATGGAATCCCGAAGTTTCAAAATTTAGTAAAAAAATTAAGAGGTTAGTTGATTTTTCTTTAGCGATTTGTTTTTTATTATTTTTTATGCCGCTTTTTTTACTAGTTGCGTTATTAATAAAATTTTCTAGTAAAGGGCCAATTATTTATTATCAAAATAGATATGGTTTAAATGGGAAAGTTTTTAAAATGTATAAATTTAGAACTATGTTTTTTAATCCGAAATTAGATCATAGTAAATTAATACAAGCAAAAAAAGGTGATAAAAGGATAACATTCATAGGTAGGATTTTAAGAAGGTATAGCCTAGATGAGTTGCCCCAATTATTAAATGTTATTAAAGGTGAAATGAGTTTAGTAGGTCCCAGACCCCATGCGACTCAGCATAACGAATTCTATAGAAAAGTTATAACAGGTTATATGCAGCGACATTCTAACTTACCAGGGATGACTGGTTTAGCCCAAATAGAAGGAGAAAGAGGAGAAACAAATACTATAAAAAAAATGAAACGAAGAATTCAATATGATATGGAATATAATAATGACTGGAATTTGTTAAACGATTTTTTAATTTTGATAAAAACAATTTTAGTGGTTATAAAAGGAGATGCCTATTAGTTTTTATTAAACCATTTTTTAAATTTTTTATATAAAAAGGCAAAAATTGATATTTTTGAACTTTCTAATTTATTCTTATAAATTTTATTTTCATTTAAATATTCATAACCATATCTATAACTACCATATTCATATGAAAAACCAAATGATTTATTTTCTTTGGAATTAATGCTAATAACTCCAAGAATATTGCCATTCGATAATCTAATATTATTTATAGCCGCATTTATAAGATTTCTTTCAACTTTAAATAGACTTATAACAAGCAAAGTAAAATCGACCTTATTAGATAATAAATTCGTATCTGCAAGAAAAAGTGCTAGAGGAGAATCAAATATAATATAGTCATACTCTTCAAGCGTTTCTAACCATTTTAAGAATTTTTCAAAGTTATGAGAATTAAAAATTTTGTAGGGGTCTTCAAACTTCTGACCAGATGTTATTATATCTAGATTTTCATAATCTTCTATTTTTTGGATTATGGATGAAAAACTAGATTCATCGAGTTCATTTATTTTTGATAAACCAATTTTATTTTTTAATCCAAGACGTAAATGAATCTTTGGTTTTCTTAAATCTCCATCTATTAGCATTACTCTTTTATTTAGAGAATTTAAAGTTTTTGCTAAATCAATAGATGTTTGCGTTTTACCTTCACCCTGGATAGTACTTGTTATATTGATTATTTTAAAATTTTTTCTTTCTTTAATCAATTCTAAATTATTAACAAGATATCTATATGACTCACGATGAAAGTAAAAGGATTTATTAATTTTACTAATTTTCAAAAGATCTCTCTTATTCATATTTGCAATAGAATCAGATGAAATTTTATTTATAGAAGAATAAAAATCCTCATTTTCAATATTCTCCAAATATGGAATTGATCCATAAACATTTAAATTTAATTTCTCTTTTATCTCATTTGGTGAATGATAAAAATTCTCTATTCTATCTTTGAAAATAGCAGCAATTGCTCCAACAAAAAAAGATAAAAAAAGTAACTGAATAAATCTTTTATTTAAATCTGGTTTAACTGGTTTTTCTTCAACTGATGGGGGATTAATAATTTGCCAAGGAAAGTTATTTTGGGCGATTCCCAACCTAAATTTTTCCTTGGTTTTTGTAAATGAAATATAATTTTCTTCTGCTAATTCTAAATCTTGATTTAGTTTATTGAATTCGTTAATAAAGTCAGGTAGTTTTTTGTTTTGAGTCAAAACTTTTTTTTGTTTTTTATTTAATTCATCAATTTTTATTTTAATATCATTAACAGCATTCAATTGGCTTTGTTTTGCTATTTTTGATACGGCATTAATTCTTTTTTCTAGTGAAATAATTTTTTGAGAATCAGGTTTAAAAATTGTTCTAGATGAAGCTAATTTTTTTTTAAGTGCATCTAGCTCAATAAGAATTGCTTGCCCCGAAAAATAAGATGCCAAGCCTGACTCATCAGAGCTGAATTTACTTTCAGGAATTAAAATTGAATCTTTAAAGCTGACATCATAATTTTTCTCATTTTTAATTTTTTCTTTAAAATTTAAATAACTCTCTAATTGAATTTCAAGGTTTTTCTTATCATTATCTAATTCTAGAATTAATTCATTAAATAAATCTGCTTGCTTTTGTGGATTTGCTGGTGAAGAATTAGTTCTTAAATTTTTTAGTTTACGTTGTATTTCATTTATATTTTTTTGAAGATCAGGGTTTTGGGAGTTAAGGAATTCTAGACCTTCTTTAATTCTATCTTTTTTTTGTTTTAGGGAATATGAAATATAATCTTTGCTTAAGTTGTTTAAAACAGAAAGAATTAAAGATTTGTCTTTGCCAAAATATGATATTTCTAAAATTCCTTTAGCTTCCTCTCTAATATTTTTGATATTACCTCCTTTAGTAATTACTAATGAGTTTATTAAATCTTTATAGGACAATTTGTTTGCCCTTGAAGCAGAAATAAGCAAAGGCTTACTTTTTAAGACTTCGATGATTGTTGGTATATCGTTTTTTGTATTATATGAAGCTATATCTTCAATAAAGTTATTACCCCTGTTATTCCCCTCATTCTTCTTAAAAGGATCTTCAACTAGCATAGAAAAATAACCCTTATATATAGGATTATTCACTCTTTCAAATAAACTATAAATTAAACCTGATGATAAAGTTATTATTGCTAATAAATAAAATATTTTTTTTTGCCTATCTAAAATCCTTATAATTTCAACAAAATTAAAGCCAAATCCATCTTCATTATCATTAAATTCTATCTTGTCCATTTATTATCTTTTTATTGAACAATCATATGTATATAATAAAAATAACATATATTATTAACAATTAAATAGTGAATTTATTTTTTAATTCGGTATCTATTACATTAATAATTATTTTAAATTTTTTTTCGATTAACAAAATTAATAGCAAAGAAATTAAAACTACAAACTTATTTGTTTCAGAACAAAAAAATACCAAAAATCAACTAAAAGAATATATTCATATTAAGCATAAGCAGAAATTAGATCTTTTTTATCTTGTAAATTTAAGTGATATTTCTATTAACAAAGGTAAGAAAAGAGATAAGTCAAAAGATTTAAATAGACATGGTCAAATATTAACAACGAATTTAAATTCTAAAGAATTTAAAATAGTTGAAGAAATTAATAATAACCAAAAAACTAAAATTAATAATAATCCACCTATATCTCTATTAGAAAAATCAAGATATCTTTTAGGTCCCGGGGACAAAATTAAAATATTATTCTATGAGCCAGAAATATTGACAAATCAATTTGAGATAAAAGCTAATGGTAATGCAGATATACCTTATATAGGTTCTATTAAATTAAATAACCATACTCTTCAAAGTGCAAAAGAAAAAATTGCAAATAAAATGAAAGATTCTGTCATTGAGCCTATTTTTGATTTAATTCTTGAAGAACCTAGACCAATAAGAATTACTTTAATAGGCGAATTAAACAATCCAGGAGTTTATACATTACCTTTTAGAATTGCGAATTATACTAATAGTATTGATGAATTTAAATTTGAGCCTGAGGGTCAAAAATACCAACCAACAATTATAGATGCATTACAAATATCTGGAGGAATTAATCCAGATTCTAATCTCCAAGAAATAGAGTTAAAAAGAAGGTTTAATGTAAAAAATGAGATTATTAATAAAAGTATAAATGTTAACCTTGTGGATTTATTTATAAAAGGTGATTTAGATAATAATATTTTGTTATTTGATGGAGATATAATAAAAATAAAAAAAACAATTAACCAAAGTGATGAAAATTTTAAAATAATAAATGCAAATCTTGCACCAAAAAAGATTCCTATTTATGTTGTTGGTGAAGTTAAATCTCCTGGACTAATTGAAGTACCTACGAATTCAACATTAATTGATTCAATACTTAGGGCAGGCGGTCCACTTAATTCAAGGGCAAGTAAAAGTAAAGTTAGAATTATAAGAGCTGAAGATAATGGCTCTATTTCAAGAAAAAACTTTAAAGTTAATTATTCAAAAAGAAACCAAAATTCTAATACAGTTGTAAGAAAGGATGATATTATTTTTGTAGGATCAACTTCTTTAGCAAAAATTTCAGATGCTCTTGATACGATAACTGGTCCAATTAGAAATACAATTTCAATATATGCGTTATTCAAATTGATAGAAAATTGATTTAAAAATTATCTTAAAATATTTTTTTAAAACTTAAATGAAAAAATCTTTATATCTTTTTTCAATTAATTTATCTTTAATTTTAAGTCTATGTTTAATTATAAATAATTTAAGCCAACTAATTTTATTCAGTATAATTTTCAATATCATTAATATCTGGTGGATATCCCAAAAAATAAAAAAAAGAGATAGCATTACCAATTTCTCAAAAATAATAAATTTATTATTTAATTTTTCAGCAATAATTTTTCTTTACCCAGATCTTTTAGTAAATGATCCAAAATTATTTTTCTATGGGGACGAATTGTTTATAGTCCAAGCTTTTAAATTAATGATTTTTTATCAATTTATAGTAACTATAATCTTAAAACTTTTTGAAAGTTTAGGTTTTGGTGATGTCGATTTTAAAAATTTTGATTTTTTTAATAAAGATTTAATTAAAACTGTTATTGAAATTAATATTTTCAGTTTTATATTATATGAATTATCAGGGAAAAAAATACTTTCTATATTAAGTGGTAGAGCATCTAATGTATATGGTTCTTTTTTTAAAGTCCCTGCATACTCAGGAAGTACAAATACTTTCTTTATTTTGTTTAATTATTTTATCCAATTCACAGCCGTAATTGGTTCTTTATATTTATTAAATTATTTATTCACAAAATTAATAAAAGGAGTAAAAGTAGAATTCCTAAGAATAAATATTTCTGATTATTATCAATTTATTCTTTTTTTTATAACAATTATTTACTATATTTCTGCTTTTTATTCAGATGTTAGGGTTAATTTACTTTATGTAATTATCCCAGTATTAATTTTATTCTCATCATTGATTTTTAGTAGCAGTAATGTAAATACTAAATTTTCATTATTAACAATTCAGACTACAAAAATAATTACACTTACCTTGTTGATATTAGTATTTCTTCTAGTATCACAAATTCAAGTTTATAGAAGAGGAGGATCTGGGGCAACATTTTTTAAAAGACAAGGTTATGAATTTACGAAAACCCAAGGAATTGTCCAAACTGATAGAAATCTTTATATGCTATCTGAAATAATAAAATTCTCTCCAAATAATGGAACAGTAGAAGGGAGAAAAAGATTTGCTAACATACCATATCAATTCGTTCCATCTTTAATTTTCCCCAACAAACCAAGAATCTCAGAAGATATCCATCGTGATGTTGAAAATTCTATAATTAATAATTTTAGTTATAAATATACAAATACAAGTGTTTCATTTACATTATTAGGTAATTTTATTCTTGCCTATGGTAAAAATTTGGGATTTATTCTTTCTACAGTTTTTACGATAATAATTTCATATTTAAATATTTTTATTCTTAGCAAATTCTTAAGCTCAAGATTTTATCCATATATAGCTGTTTCTCTTTTAAGCGTTTATTTTATTTTAAGTAGATCCTTATTTTACTACTTTACATTGATTTCAATAATAATATATTCATTAATTATTTTGCTAATTTATACGAAATTAAGAAAATCAATATAAAAAAAGTTTTTTATTTACTCTTTTTCTAAAGAAAGAAGTTTATTGAATAACTTATTTCTTTTGCTTAAATCAAAATAATTTCCAATATCCTGAATAGATCCATCATTAAAAACAATTATTTGATCACATTTTTTTAAGGAATTTAACCTATGAGAAATTAAAATTACTGTACTATGCTTAAAATTCTCAAAAATATTATTTATGATTTTTAATTCATTTTTAATATCTAAAGAATTTAAAGCCTCATCTAAAACTAGGATTTTAGGTTCTTTATATAAACCTCTAGATATGCCAATTCTTTGTTTTTGCCCTGCGCTTAATTTAGAACCTTTTTCACCAACCTTGGTCAAATACTTCATTGGTAAAGAATTAACAAATTCTTCTATTTCAGATAGTTTTGAAGATTTTATAACTTTTTTTTTATCTATATTTTTAGCTTCTATCCCATAAGCAATATTGTTTAAGATAGTACCATCAATTAAGTATATATCAGGAGGAAAATATGAGATCATATCTTGCCAATTTGACAAATTACTTTGACTCATGAAGATATTTCTATTTTCATTAATAATAAATCCCTCATTAGGAACTAATAGACCCATTAACAACTTTGCAAAAGTAGACTTACCACTGCCTGAAAATCCAACTACCCCAATCTTTTGTCCTTGCTTTATCTTTAAATTTATTTTACTTAGACTATATTTATCATCAGTTTTATATCTAAAGCTAACATTTAAAAATTCTAAAATTATGTCTTTATCCATATTAAAAAGTTTATTGGATCTTTTAATTAATTTATTATTTTTTAATAAGAAATTTGAAATTTTCTTAAATGATGATTTATACGCTTGAATGCACGTAACGCCATTGAAGAATTGTTGAAGGGGAGTTAATAATTTTAATGAACCTAAACCTATTGTTCCAAGAGCTATAAATTCATTTTGAAAGTCTTTATCTTTGGAGTATATGAATAATGAAGCAGCTATTATTAAAACTAAAATAAAAGTTTCAATAATATATCTTGGAGATTGAGATTTTATATTTATATTCGCGCTCATGTTCCTAAATTCTTTATTAGGAAAGTTAAATTTTTTTTTAAAATATTCAAAATTATTAGATAATTTTATTATATCGATATTGTTATATGTCTCTTCTGCTATTTGTAATGTTTCCTGATATTTTTTTGAATAAATCTTTCCATCATTAGAAAGACTAAATTTGATTTTGAAAAATAAAGATAAATATAGAAAAGAAATTATTGAAAGCAGAATTGCAGTTCTCAATGGGTAAACAAATATTAAATAACTAGAAATAACCATTATTAATATTGAATTGACCAAAATAAACGTTATTCCTTTAACATATTCACTAACATTATCTACATCTTTTGTTATGTATCCCTTAAGGACACTTGAGTTAATAGTTTGATGCCAGCTATATGGCATTTCTAAAGACTTAGAGAAAATTCTTAATCCAAGATCTGAAGCAATGTTAGTACTTAGCTTAAACTGGTATTTCAAAGTAACTAAACGAAAAAACATGGATATCAATATAGATAAAATCATTAATAATGAAATTATCAGAATGAAGTTTTCTCCTGGAATAAATTTTTCAATATAAGAAAGAGTGGTTAAAGCATTATTTGATTGAATATTGGCCATAGATCCCAAATATGGAATTATAATGGATATATTAAGGATCTCAATTAATGCAGATATCAAGCTTAAAACTACTAGTTGTAGAAATTGAAACTTTCTTTTTCTAGTTATTAAATTAAATAAATTTGAAATTTCATATATCCTCAAGAGAATGCTTTTCATCATTAATATAAAATCTTACTTTTATTTACAAGATAGAATATTCATTTATTTTAAAGATCGTTTGTTAAAGATACGAAACATCAAAAAGGTTAATAAATTTACGCAAAATAATTAAATATTGTTTTTAAAATTATTGGTTTTTATTAATTTTTAAAATTAAAATAAATTATTTAATGGAGTTAAATTCTTTTAAATAAAAAGTCTCCTTGTATTAACTCTAATTTATCATAAATACAATTTTCTGATCTTATAAATTTGAATTTTTTATTTTCTAAGAAATTCATAATCTCCCAGCCCAGAATTTGTGATTTATAAAACTCTTTAAAAGATAATTCTATATAAATATATTTAAACTTCTCCAATAAATCATTAGCTCCTTTTAATACGTTAATTTCTAATCCTTGAACGTCTATTTTTATAAATCCATTATTAAAATCTTTTATATTATTAAATTTAAACCAATGTTCTAGTGTGATTACATTAACTTTTTGATGGCTTAAAACATTACTTGTTCCAAAAAATTTTTTTTGAAAACTTGATATTTCGAGTAAAGAAGAAGAATCATTCTTCATGGGAATATTAATTTCTTGACTATTGCATATATCTGATATTGCAAATGGAAAGAATTCAATATTTTTTAAGTTTTTGGTGATGATATCAAATGATTTTTTTGAAGTAATTAAAGGATCGAAAGAATAAATTTTTTTATTAGGTTCCAAAGATTTAATTGCTAATGTAAATTGACCTTTATTAGATCCAATATCCAGGAAAGCATCAATTCTTGATTCTTTTAAAACATATTTTAGAGTTGATATATGTTCAACTGAAGGATAAATTCCTACTAAATAAAACCTAGTGAAAGATAGATTATTTACTATGAAGAATATTTTTCTAATTCTTAGTTTTAACAAGTAAATTAAAAATTTAAAACTCATTTATTTATAATTATGCTTCATTTTAATAATTTGCAGTATTCATATGCCATCTTTTCCTGAGAAAACTGAGATTTTGAATATTCATATGCATTCATGGAAATTTTCATGCTATGAGGATATTTAAATATTTCCAAAATTTTCAAGAATAATTCATAGTTGGATAAATTATCTGGGAGCAAAAATCCATTATGTTTATCGATTATATTTTCTCTCGTAAAATAGTTATCAAATGCTATAACTATTGAGCCATTAGACATAGCTTCCATAATTTGATTAGGCGAATTATCTTGTTTTGATAAAAACAAAATATAATTACTTTTGTGATAGAAATCTCTTATTTCATGCTCTTCTTTAAGAAATCCAAAATTATTTATATTAAGGTTCAAATTCATATAATTAAAAGGTAATATCATTTTTGTTGAATTACCACATAAATTGATTGTCAAATCTGATTCTTTAAGAAGCAAATCAATTATATTTTTAACTTGGCTAAGGTTTTTTCTTGGATCATCAAATCCTTGCGAAATAACTCCAATTGATACTTTTCTATAATCTCTTTGAACATAATCAGCAATCTCCATTCCATTAGAAATATAGAAAATTTTTTTATTACTAGTTAATTTCTTAGCAGTATTAAAAAGATGCTTTGAAGGAGAAATTATATTTACATTTTTTTTATTTAAAATACTCATTTTAATTTTAAATAAGATTTTAGGTATCCACCTAAAATTTTTTTTAACCGCAGGACAATCAATACATTTATTTCTCTCAAATGCATTACAATTTTTCGGATAGTGACAGCCTCCAGTTAACCACCAATAATCTGCAAATTTTATTAATATATTTTTTCTCATCGTAATTACATAAATTAACCATATTGAAGCAAAGTTATTACCCAACCAATGAAGATATATATTATGTCCTTTTTTACTAGATAAATAAAGTTTTAAATCTAAAAGAGTTGGAATTAAGTTAAAAGAAAAATGTGTTTTACTTTTATTTTTTAAAATTAAGATATTTATTATTTTTGAAATTAAGGCCATTTTCAAGTAAAAGAATTTAGATAACCCAAATGGATAAATTGTATTTATAAAATTTTTATTTAAGTTTTTAATAGCTACATATAACTTGACTTTATCTTTTCCTAATATCTTATTTAGCCCTGAGAATAATCTATAGGTTCCTAGCCAAGCTCCGCCTCCTGAGCCTTTATCTTTTGGAATTAATCCAACTAAATCATATTTATGCATTATAAAGATAATTTTTATACCACCTGAAGGTATCTTCAAGCAAAGATTCTAAGTCTTTATTTGGCTCAAATGATAATTCCTTATTAGCTAAATTGTAATCAGCAAAATTTCTATATACCTCTCCAATCCTTTCGGGGAAGTAATTAATATCAATTTTTGTATCTGTTATCTTTGTAAATATTTTTATTAGTTCATTTAAAGTCGTTTCTACATTAGTTGAAAGATGATAAGTATTTTGCATAGAGTTTGAATCTTTTAGCACACAACTTAAAATAGCTTTTGCTATGTCTTTAACATAAATATAATCTCTGGATGAAGTTCCGTCTCCAAATATGTTGAAAATTTTTTTTTGTAAGGTGCATTCTAATAATTTATTAACTACTCCTTTTTTATGAAAGCAGTAAGGACCATACACATTCCCAAATCTAAGGATATAACTTTCAATTTCATACATAGAAGAATAAGCGTTAATATAACTTTCACAAGATAATTTTGATGCTCCATAAGGAGAAATTGGTTTCGGATAAGAATTTTCATTAATGGGAAGAGAATTATTACCCATAAGAGCCCCTCCTGTAGAAGAAAATATGAATTTGGGGACTTTTGATTTTCTTGCAAACTCTAGAATATTTAGCGTTGCTCTTACATTATGTTCGAAATTATATATTGGATTTTTTGTACTTTCAATAACATTCCCAGCAGCAGCTAAGTGTACTATGCAATCTAAATTAAGTTTAAAATCTTCTAATTTTAATAAATCATGATTAATTAATTTGATATTTTTATTTAAATTAAGAGGGATATAGTACCTTTTTATTGATATTTTATTATTGTCAATAATGTATATTTTATCAAATTTATTATTATTAATTATTAGTTCTAAAAAATTTGAACCTATAAAACCTAGTCCACCTGTAATCAATATGTTCATAATTTTTTAAATTAATAATTTATTAAATTTTACTCTGTAAGAAAATATATTCTATATAGAATGATCGATACATTAGCGTTTTTTAAAAATTATAATTTTATAAATTTATGTAATAGATAAAAATTATTATAAATTATTTTTTTTGTTGAATTAAAAATCAATAAGAAAATTATTTTCTTTAATTTATTAGGATTTGGCTATTTTTTAATAAATAAATTCAGTTGTGTTTTATATTTTTATAAATTATCTATTAAGAAATTTTAGGAAAATATGAAAGTTTTGTATATAACTCCCTTTTCCTCAAATTCAAATAATTATTTTAATTCTATTTATAGAGAGGGTCATGATATAACTCTTTTGACAGATGATTTGACTTTCCATTTACAAAGATTCTCACTTCCAAGCTTTGAAAGTTCTAGTAAGCAAATTATTGGTCCATATTATATGGGTATTTTAAAAAAAGTAATTTATAAACTAAATTTTTCTAGACAATTAATATATTTTTTTATCAGAAAAATAGATGAGTCATATTATAAATATTTAAGAAAACTTAAAAATGAAAGATTTGATATAGTTATTTCTTATAGAGATATTGGACTAGAATATATTCAAGAATTTAAAAAAAAAGGTGCAATTTTTATAGTTGAAGAGGTTAATACACACCCAGACTTTATGAATAAATTACTTAAAAGAGAAGCAATAAGACTTGGATTAAATCCAATAAAAAACATTTTAAGTGATATTAAGGTTAGTAATATTAAGGAAGCATATGAAAAATCAGATTATATTCTATGCTCATCCAAACATGTTTATAGAACAATAAAAAAAAGAACTCAGCAAGGTAAAAAATTCATTATTAACCCATATGGTTGCCCTTATCCTTTAATTAAAAAAGAAATAAAAGAATTTAAGAAAATTAATTTATTGTGCATTGCAAGAATTCATTTAAGGAAAGGAATACATTACCTTTTAGATGTATATGAATTATTAAATCAAAACTTTCCTGAAAAATACACCTTAACAATAGTAGGAGGTATTTCATCAGATCCAGGATTTAATTTTAATAAAGTTAATGCAAATATAAAATTTCTAGGATCTTTGAGCAAAGATAAAATAAAAAAATTGTTTATTAAATCCCATATTTTTGTACTACCAACAATTGAAGAGGGCCAAGCTATAGTTATAGGTGAAGCACTATCTCACGGTTTGCCTATTATTTCTACTCCACTTTCTGGAACTATTGATTACATAAAAAATAATGAATTACTTGAGAAATCCTACAAAAATTTATCTATACAGATTATTCAACCTTCTAATATTAGGATCTTTTACGATTCAATTATTAAGCTATCAAATATAAATGCTTATAAGAAGGCTTCAGAATCCTCTTTATTAATTTCATCACAAAATACCTGGAATTTATCAGGGCAGGAGTTAGTAAAAAAATTGTCTTTAATATAATTATTTAAACTATTTGAAAAATACTCTTAATACTTTATATTTCTCTTTAAATTCTTTATAAAAATTTTAGTAGCTGATATCAAAGAGAAACCTATTAAATAAAATTTATTAAATAAAATAGATCTCATAAAAGTTCTTTTAGTTAGTCTTTCCCCTTTAAAAAAGGATTTTAAAATATAAAAACTTCTAACTAAACCAACCGGCGAAAAAAATCCAACTCTCCAAAACAAATATTTTTTAAGTATAGATTTATCTTCCAAATTTAATAATTTTGAGGTTAAAGAAATTGATATAGGAATCTTTCTTAAATAAAAAGAAATTCCTTTGTTTTTGTATAATTTCTCTGTTCTTAAGTCAATTGTGAACTTTGGATCGCAAACAAGCACTTTATATTTCTTTTTTTTCATCAAAAGTAATGAATGCCAAAAATGAATAGCATCAAGGTGGTCACAATCTAAATTATTTTTAGAACTATAAAATTTTTTAAAATTTGGCTTGTAGATGAAATCTCCCCACTTCATCTGGTTCCAAAAATATTTATACATATCCTTTAAATTATCAAATTCATAATCTTTATCTCCTCTCCTTTTTAAAATATTTCTCGATTTATAATATATATATGCATCTTTTGGTTTGGACATGATTGAATGGCAAATATTGAGAAAAGGTTCGAATGAAATTAAATCATCATCACCTATAAAATAAAAATAATTAGGTTCTTTTTCATTTTTCTCCAATTCTTTTATCTTGCGTATCAATTTAAAGTAATGCCTATCAAAAGAATTATTACTTTTTGTTTTAAAAAAATAATCAACTGTTTTTGAATTTTTCTTTATTAAACTTTCGCAAGTTAAATTGTATTCTTCTGAATCAGAATCAGAAGAAAGTATGCAATAGTTAATATCTAATCCATTTTCTCTAAGCTTTTTCCTGGTGTTAAAAACAGAAGGTATCACTAAACTAAGAGATTTTATTCTTTTAGAAGTTGTAATAACAATATTTAGTGGAATTGTCGCAAATTTTTTCTGACCCATTTTTATTTGTTCTTATTTTAATTTTATGGGTAGATTCATCGTTTAATCTATCTAAAAAATTAATTTTTTCAATATTAAATTTGCCTTTTTTTTTTAAGCTTTTATATAAAAGTTAATTCAGCTAAAGCTACATCTTCAATTATGGCCAATAGATCGCTACTATACCTTATTATTGAATCGCTTCCTGAAAGACTAAGGGATAAATCACTTGAAGAAATCCCATCAGGCAACTCTATATTGTCTTGACCAAATAAATAATCAGTAATCAGATCCCTGCCGCTTCCGGTACTAATCCGAAAAGTGTCGTTTCCTGAGCCTCCAGTTATCTGGTCATTACCAGTCCCACCAAAGAGGATGTCATTACCAGCATTACCCATAAGGATGTCATTACCATTATCTCCAATTAGTGTATTGTTACCACTATTACCAGTAATAGTATTAGCGAGAGTATTTCCCGTGCCGTTTATATTAGATGAACCAGTAAGAGTAAGATTTTCTACGTTATTTGACGCAGTAAAATTGGTTGCTGAGGAATAAATAAGATCAGTGCCTGATGATGCACCCTCATTAACTGTATCGGAATTGCTATTTACATAATAAATATCATCACCAGAGCCACCTGACATATTGTCATTCCCATTACCGCCATGAAGAGTATCATTTCCAGAACCTCCTATCATAGTGTCATTACCATTGCCACCATTGAGGTAGTCATTACCAGCATTTCCAATAAGAGTATCTGAAGCATTACCCCCTACCAAAGTATTGTTACCACTATTACCAGTAATAGTATTAGGGAGAGTATTTCCCGTGCCGTTTATATTAGATGAACCAGTAAGAGTAAGATTTTCTACGTTATTTGATGCTGCAAAATTGGTTGCTGAGGAATAAATAAGATCAGTGCCTGATGATGCACCCTCATTAACTGTATCGGAATTGCTATTTACATAATAAATATCATCACCAGAGCCACCTGACATATTG